>CAZQRI010000054.1:0-6068 GCA_964595805.1 uncultured Gammaproteobacteria bacterium | reverse complement strand
AGAAAATGAAAAGAGTATTATTTCTCTTGCGGCAAGTCTTGAAAAACGATCTGAACATCCGCTTGCCGAAGCAATTGTTCGTTACAGCAAAGAAAAAAATTTTATTGTTTCTTCTCTTGAAAATTTTAAAGCAATTCCTGGACATGGAGTACAGGGAACAATTCAAAACGAATTTTACTTTTTTGGAAATCGAAAAGGAATTGAAGAAATACTTGATTTAAAACTTGAATCTTTTGAATCACAAATTCAAAAACTCGAAAACGCTGGAAAAACAGTTATGATCCTTGCAAATAAAAAAGAAATCTTAGGTCTCATCGCTGTTGCTGACACGATAAAAGATACAACCATTGAAGCACTGCGAACACTTGAAAAAAAGGGCATCGCAATATACATGATCACAGGCGACAATACTCGCACCGCCGAGGCAATTGGAAAAACACTTGGCATCAAAAATATTTTAGCAGAAGTCTTGCCTGAAGGAAAAGCTGCTGAGGTACGAAAACTCCAAGATGCAGGCCTCTGTGTCGCCATGGTTGGTGATGGAATAAATGATGCACCGGCACTCGCGCAAGCGAATCTTGGTATTGCTATGGGAGCTGGTACCGATGTTGCAATGGAAAGTGCCGGAATTATTATTATAAAAAACGATTTACGCGATGTCATTACAGCGATTGATCTGAGTCGCGAGACTGTCAGCAAAATCAAACAAAACATGTTCTTTGCTCTCATGTACAATGTCATCGGTATTCCTATTGCAGCACGACTTTTTACCAAATATGGACTTGTCCTCAAACCAGAACTTGCAGGACTTGCTATGGCCATGAGCTCGATTTCTGTTGTTGGAAACTCACTGCTTCTCAAATATTTCCGTCCAAATAAAAGAAATTATTTTTCTCTTGTCGCTCCATTTTTAATGACGATAGTATTTCTCTTTTTCTTTTTTGAATTTGGAAAATTAAGTACTGCAAAAGATGTAAAAATGACAAACACAAATATTGTCACTGTCGACACCGCGACACAATCTGAAATTCTTTCACGCATTTCAGAAAGTTCTCTCAAAATAAATTTTCTTGAAAAAAATCCAAAATTATTTTTGGAAACAAGCAATTTTTCCTTTCTCCCTCTCTCAGAAGGAGACTACCCAAAAAATGAAAACGAAATGCTCTTGGGGGCAAACGAAGCAGCGATGATGCGAGAAGAAAAATTATTTACAAATACAGGAGATTCTTTGCAAAACTTTTTTGGAATTGAAACAATAAAAATCGTTGGCGTTCTAAAACAAACAGGAACAGATATTGATGATTTTCACATTATGCGCGGAGATACTTTTTCAAAAGTTGCAACCTCAGTTCACTTTGATGCAGTACAATCCGAAAACATGCTCAAATATTTTTATACCGTTCAAAATGAAAACGATATTCCAGAACTTTACAAAAATATTTTTTCGGAAAAAAACCTTGAACCTTTTATGAGAGATGATAAAAAAATACTCCCCATCATTCTTGGAGCCAAAGAAGCAAATCTTATGAAAGAAGAAAAATTATTTACAGATACAGGAGATATTCTTGAAAACTTTTTTGGAAATACGGTTGAAATACGATTGGTACTCCCTCAAACAAATACCTTTCTTGATAGCGTTCATTTTGTCGATATAAATTTTAAACTTCTATCCAAATAATACAAAAATAGCCCCAATATGAGGGCTATTTTTATACTACCAACTTCCACCGCCGCCGCCACCAAAACCACCACCACTTGAACCACCACCGCCACTCGAAGAAGGGCTCGAGGCCATATTGGATTTTGCAACAGAAGAAAAATGTGACATTCCAGAACTTAAGGCAACGGCATTAAACACACTCCCACTGGTACTTCCATACCAAGAAGGTCGGACATTCAAATCCGCAAATTGTTTTGCCCATACTTTTTCAACCCCGAGAGCCATAGCATAAGGGAGAAATTTTTCAAAAGTAGCAGGATTTTTTTCTGGTGCATTATGAAAATCAATACGATCTTTTTCTGCCACCGTAAGATAATTTTTGAAACCCAAAATATGTTCTTTTGCCAAAACACCTTTTTGGGTTCGTGCTGGCATAAGTGGAGCAAAAATAAAAAATAAAATAGCCGATGAAAAAACACTCCAACGTAAAACCCACAAAGGCTCAGTAGCTTTCATTTCTAGTATTTTTACAAGATAAAAAGAAAGAAGCAAAATAACAGCACCCGGAATTACATATTTTATTTTTGTTCGCCAAGGATTTTCTTTAAAATATCCTTCTGCCGTTAAAGTTGTATACAAAGTCTTTTTTATTTCCGCAAGTGACGTATAAAATTTGTTTTTTAATTCACTCATTTTTACTGTTTTTCGAAGTTCAGAACCACTTCCAAAACCGCTGGCAAAAAGAGCCTGCATTAATTGTTTGTCAAAAATATTTTCGAGATCCTGTCCATCTTTGAGCTGAGTTAAAATATAATCTTCTGTTCCCAAAATACCTTTTTTTTCTTCTTTAAATATTTTCAAATAACCCTGCGTTGCCAAATAAATAATTTGAGCAAAAACATCTTTATCATCAGCAGTCTGATCAAATACCGTCCCCACTTCTGCGGGGGTCAAACCTTCCGGTGTATCAAACTGAGTAATAACAGTTCCCGCCCCTCGAGGGTCTCGTCCCTTTTTATACCAAAGACTCAATAACCCAATAAAAGTAAAAAATGGGATAAATACTGGCCACCATTTTTTAAGAAATTCAAAAAATACTTCCATTACGCTTGGGGGCAAAAGAGTTCCTTTTTTAAGGTCAATGTCAATTGTTAAACCTTTATTCTGACCCAAATTTTTTGTTTTAAAATCAGCTCCTGTTTTTTCAACACTTCCAAAACCACAGCTCTGTGCTACCCCATAAACACCCCTATAACAATTTACCTTGAGCACTTTATTTTCAAAACTTTTTGGTTCACGAATATGAATATCGACAGCATCAATAGGCACTGCCCATTCCGTACCAATAGCATTCCAACTCAAACGATCAAAATTTTCTTGAAAAACCACAGGTTTTTTTACATCATACTTCAAAATATATTCATGAGCCCCTGTAATTAAAGTATTTGCGTCACCAATTTTTATAACCAACTGTTTATTTTCATGAGAGGTATCAAAAGTATAGGCCTTTCCTTTTTCGTCCACCACTTCCACATGTGAAATATTCAAACGTGAAGTATTTCCATCTCGTGTATATTCTATTGGGATATTGCGATAAATTCCATGACGCTGCAATGTGTCAAAATCATAACTAATTGTTTCCTGTACTTTTAAATCACCATTTTCTTGTACATCAAGATCAACCGTATACTGTGATATGTGTTCGGCAGCAAAAACCTTTGAAACAAATAAAAACGAAAGTAAAAACAAAAAATAAAACAATTTTCTTTTCATACAAATAAATATTATATCTCTAAAATATTTTTTAATTTTTCTCCTTCGTATACCAAAAATCTATATTCTACTCTATTCCCAGATTGATTCACCGACTTTCCAACAAAATTATACCTTCCCATAGGATCCGCAGACAAACTCATACTAGCTCTATCGATATAGAGTGTGTTTCTCTGAATTTTTTCATCCAAACTTTTTTGTTTTTCTCCAGAAAAATCAAGCACTTTTGAAATTGCCTTTTTATCTGGATACAAAAAAAATATTCTTTTGTTGGTAACACGCACAGCAGCCCAGGCCATACCTCTTGAACGACCATCAGCTCCTATAGTGTTGATTGTTGTTTTTACCTGAGTATACAAAACCTCTTCTTGAGGAAACAAAATTGATTTTTTCCACTGTGGCCTCTGTTTTTTATAAAAAATAATTGCAACAAAAAACATTGCAATAAAAAGAAATAAAAAAATCATAGGCTATTTTTTAACTCCTTCAATCTTTCTGTGGAGTTTTAAAATTTTGACAAGATACAATGTTACAAGAATCAAAATAACAGTCATAGCCAAAGCATATATAAATTTGGCAGTAATAGAATCTTGTTTGAGAGGAAACACGTATTCCAAAAGCGCCTTAATTGCTTCGTTCCAAGCCAATGAGGCAATAAGTCCAAACCCTGCACCAATATAACTTACCACTTGTTCGCTTATTTCCAAACGAAGTTCTTTTCCCCCTTCGGTCAATTTATTTATTTTATATTCAAGTCGTGCCATACAAATACATATACTTATAAAAGTTTTTTGATTTCCAAAAATAAAAAGAGCGGGATTTCTTTTCGAGATCTTTCAGTAGCAGTAAAACGTTTTCCCTTTGGACCCTGTCGATGTGAAATCCATTCTTCAAGACGAGCGATACACAAACCCTGTTTTGCAAATTGCTTACCGTAATACTGCAAAGATCTATGGAATGAGATTGTTTTATCTTTTATCTTTTCTCCCGGATGCATATCAATGCTTATTTTTTTCTCAGATAAATACGCATCAATGCGACGATACTCAACATTTTTTTGTTCATCGTATCCCCACTCACTTTCACCCGGAATTCGGAATGTTGGATGATTTAATACAAGAAATAAAGATCCATTTTTTTGTAAAACTCTTTTGCATTCTGCCAAAACTCCAGCAACATTTTCAATATTTTGCAATGCCAAAATTATCGCGATTTTATCAATACTTTCTGTTTTTATTTGAGGTATCGTATCCGCAGAAGAAATGCTATATTCAATTTGTGAAGGTGAATTTTGACGTGCAATTTCTATTAGTTCACTTCCAATATCCACACCCTGAACACGAGCTCCCGCATCAAAAAAAATATTCGAAAAATATCCCGTACCACAAGCAAGATCCAAAATCTTATCTCCCTTTTTAATTTCCATCAAACGCAAAAGATTTGGAGCAATCACATTTTTTTGAAAACTTTTTTCGTCATGAAGCATGGCATCATACCAATCGGCAACTCCACCCCAGGATGTTTTTGTTTTTTTTGGCATAAAAAATTATTTGAAGTCCAATAAAAATGAATTTGCGGGAAGTAGATCTTTGAGTTCTTGATATGGAATAAATACCTCTTGTTTTCCAAGTGCATACGGTCCCACTTGGTAGGGATTAAAAATAAGTTTTAAACCATGAGTTGTAAGTACAAATTCTTGAAAATTTTCTTCTTTTGCTTCTGTCCCTTTATCAATATCACTTTCAATCCCAGTCAAATCATTTTTGAGTTGCGCTTTCAAGTCTTGTCTTGCCAAATTTGAAATTACTCTCAAATAATCTGCTCCCGGCACAAAAACATCTTTCAAAGTTACTAATGCTTTCAAATCTTTTATATTATAATTAAACGTATGCACAAAAGTATTTGGATGTGCAGCCCCCGCCATATTTTCGTATACGTTAAATTCCAAACTAAAAATTTTTGTATTAAGAGCCTTCAAATCATAGTCTATTTGCAAACTACTCTGAAGCGTTGAATCCTCTGAATAAAAATCTTTTACATTTTGTTTAAACCTCGCAGTTGTTGTTGTAATAAAATCTTCAATAAGACGATTGGCAATATTTTGTGTTTCCTCTGGGAGTCCCGAAAGTTGAGGATAATTTACATCAATACTATAGGCAAGCGTATTATCCCCTTCTTTTTTATGTGTATCAAAAATTTTCAATTTTACTTCGGCTGCTTTTTCTGAGTTTGAACTTACTTTTACAAGATTCGGATTTGCGGTATTCAAATGAAAGCTATTATTTCGATACAACCAATAAGCTCCAAAAGCCACAAGGGCTATCATGAGGAAAAAAGGTATTTTTTTTAACATAAAATTCAAGAGATAAAAAACACTCCCACAAGAAGAATTATATACTAAATTTGGAAAAAACAAAAAAACGGCTAGAGAAAGCCGTTTTTCGTACTGTCGGAGTGATAGGACTTGAACCTACGGCCTGATGGTCCCAAACCATCCGCTCTAGCCAACTGAGCTACACTCCGTTAAAGTGAGACTATATTACACCTTTTTTTTAATTCAGTCAACTCACTAACCTGAAAAAAACAAAAGACTGTCTTTTAAAACAGTCTTTCGTGCCGCGGGCCAGGATCGAAC
>CAZQRI010000053.1:0-6298 GCA_964595805.1 uncultured Gammaproteobacteria bacterium | reverse complement strand
CGAACCCGCAACTTCTGCCGTGACAGGGCAGTGCTCTAACCAGTTGAACTACCGATCCAGATTCCCTTACCAAAAGGTAAGGGGTATATATTACAAAACTTTCGCTTCTGCAGCTTTGCGAATACGTTTCAATTTTTTCTTGTCGCGAGTGATTTTGTCCTTTTTCCATTGAGCTTTTTCCTTATCGCGGCCTTTTTTTCGCATTCCCATATTGAGTATGTTAAAAGATGTGAATATGATACAAGATTTTTTAGACGCTGTCAATAGACAAAAAAAGACCCTTGAAGTGTTCGGCGCAGGCATGAGAGGCAAAGGAGGGGGTGCCCCCGCCACATCGCCAAACACTTCAAAGATCTTTAAAGATTGATAGTGTAGAATAACACATTTTATCCACAATGTCAATATAGGCAAAGATAAAAAAATATCCACTCTTTTGAGTGGATATTTTGGGAGTTATTATTTGGTTGCGTCGGCAATCTTTTTGAATACATCTGGGTATCCTTTTGCAATCTCAGAAAGCATTTTTTTGTTGAGGCCGATATTTTTGAGCTTGAGTGCATTCATGAATTTACTGTAGCTAAATCCGAGGGGACGAACTGCAGCATTGATACGAATTTGAAAGAGGGCTCTCATATCGCGCTTTTTCACACGGCGATCGCGGTATGCATGCACACCAGCTTTGAGATCCGCAACTTTTGCTTGTTTGATCAAATTTTTACGTCCAGCTTGAAACCCTTTCGTTCGTTTCATCAGGTTTTTGCGATGCTTGACGTGGCCCATTCCGCGTTTTACTCTTGGCATACAAAGTTTTTATTAGTTATAAGGAAGTGCGCGAATAATAGTTTTACGCATTGCATTTGATTGCGTATTGTCACTTCGTTTGTTACGTTTTGTTTTTCCGGTTTGACGTGCATTGAAATGGTCTTGCCCTTCAGCCCGTTTGATAATCTGGGTAGTTTTTACACCAGCTTTTTTCTTACGAATCAACTTAAAACGGTTGACCGTTGCTTTGTGTGTTTTCATTTTTGGCATATATTTGAAGAAATATAAGTGTAGTATCGTTTTAGGGTAGGGCTAGTATAGAGTAAAACAGAGCTTGTGTCAAGGGCATTTAGGATGAACGAATTACAATAGCAGTGACTTTGTTGCCTTGGCGGGTAGCGGTTTGCTCGTAGCGGACAGGGATGAGTGCATTGAGCTTGGCAAAGAAGGCAGCAATCACCTCAAAAGCCAGTCCAATTTTGGCATTTTCTCGGTCACGAAGAATCATTTCAACCTTGACTTTATCCCCACGTTCAAGAAATTTTTTGGCCTGAATGGTACGAATTTCAAGGTCATGGTCAGAAATACGGATAGAAATACGAATACCTTTGATATCACTAATATGTGAGTTGATCTTTTGTTTTCGCATTTCTTTTTCTTTTTGGTATTTGAAATGGCTGTATTCCAAAATTTGGGCTACAGGAGGTACTGATTTTGGATTAATTTCTACAAGGTCCATTTCTTGGGCGCGGGCCATAGCAAGGGCTTCGCTGGTAGGAAGTACGCCTACGTTTTTGCCTTCGGGGTCAATAACACGCACTTCTGGAGAAGTGATTTTGTCATTGAGCTTATAGAGCGGTATAAGTGGCTTGTCTGGTCTTTTTTTACGTGAGATTCGCATAAATAATATAAAAAATTGTGGAGATGCCGAGAATTGAACTCGGGTCTAGAGCGGGTTATGGGTACCATCTTCATGTGTAGCTCATTTGTGTTGACGTACGCCAAGTAAGAAATGAAGCAAAAACTTGTCGTACCAGAAGCCTTGATGAACTTTCGGATTTTGGGCAAGACAACCCTTGTCCTACGCTCAATAATTGACACCGATGACCCACTATTGAGTATGGTGGGGTCGATGGCTAAAGCACTTAAGCGATAGCGGCAGCGAATGAAGGCATAGAGAATGCAGAAGCAATTCTAGCTTTCACAGCTGTAAATACGTTTGCACGTAGAATTTCTCCGGTTTAACGAGTCAGAGGCTCGACATGCAAATACCGATAACTTGGTCCGTCTATCGAACCCTGTCATCCCCATGATTTGTAATGATCCTATTGATTTTTGAGTTTTCGAGCGATTTCTCGCTTTCCATCTCGTTCTTTTATGGTTTGGCGTTTATCAAAGGTTTTTTTCCCCTGAGCTAGGCCAATTTCTACTTTTATGAATTGTCCCTTAGTATACAGGGACAAAGGCACAATTGTCAAGCCTTTTTGCTGTAATTTTCCACGTAAATAGTCAATTTCTCGTTTTTTGAGAAGAAGTTTTCGGCTGGCATCGGGAATATAGTTTTCTAGGTGGCTGGCATGCTTGTAGGGGGGGATAAAGGCATTGGTGAGCATGGCTGTATCTTCATGAAAGGTTACAAAAGCCCCAGTAAGACGAGCTGCACCCGATCGAATAGATTTGACTTCTTGACCAGACAAAACAATACCAGCTTCGTATTTTTGGATGATAGTATAGTCAAAATTGGCTTTTTTGTTGCTCGCAAGGGGAGTCATAGTGAGATCTTTGTGATTTTACAGAAAATCTCCTCTACTGTATACTACTTTTAAGTCTTTTTCAACTCTTAGGCTGTGTTTATGGAAGAAAGAAATATTCAGATTAGTGCCAAAACAATACTCAAGGTCATTGGTATTTTGGTAGGGCTCTACCTTTTATTTTTGATTCGGGAGATTCTTCTCGCACTTTTTGTTTCTATTATTATTGCCTCGATTATTGAACCTTTGGCATTGTATTTTGAAAAAAAACACCTTTCGCGTATTGCTGCGGCCATTCTTGTCTATATTGCGGTTTTTGGTTTGATTGGTTTTGCCTTTGCTATTTTGATTCCAGTGGTTCTTCATGATTTTCCACAGGTTTCAAGGCAACTGTACGAATACTTTCAGAATCTTTCTCAAAATTCAAATATACCATTTTTGCATAATATCTCTTCACGTGCTGTATTTCCCGAAAATCAATTTCAAAGTGTGTTTTCTCATGCCCAGCAATTTTTTGGTGGTATTTTATCTTTTGTTTTGGTTTTGGTATTTACCTTTTATTTGGTTATTCAAAAAGATCCACTTCAAAATATTATTCATTCTTTGGTACCAGATCAGTACTTGCAGGTCACCCTTTTGCGTGTCCAAAAAGTTCGTGACACCCTCAGTGCTTGGTTTCGTGGGCAGTTGATTTTGGGTGTTATTGCTGGTTCTATTGTATTTGTTATGCTCTCTATTTTGGGTATCAAATACGCGGCGGTGAGTGGTCTTCTTTCGGGGCTTTTGGAATTTTTTCCCTATATTGGTCCGAGTATTGCCGCGATACCTGCTTTGTTTTTTGCCTTTACAAAAGGTGGACCGGGATTATTTTTTGTGGTCTTACTTTTTTATATTACACTGCAACAAATTCAAAATCATTTTTTTGCACCAAAGGTGATGCAAAAGGCGGTTGGTCTCAATCCTATTGTATCTATTGTGGCTGTTTTGATTGGTGCAAAATTTGCTTCAATTTTGGGAGCGCTTATTGCAATTCCTGTAGCTACTGCTGTCAGTACTATCTTACAAGACCTTTTTAAAAAGAAAACATAATATGAAGATGCAATCCAATTTTCAGTATGCTCTTGCTGCACTTTCAACCTTGATTACAGGAACAGTATTTTTTTTGATTCTCAAATTTTCTTCAGCACTGTTATTTCTTACTTTGGGATTTTTTTGGTGTGCACTTTTAACATTCTTGTATTTAACCTTTCGAGAAAAACGTCGTGATCATACGCTGCTCTTGACACTTTCTACGGCACTTTCAACACTGCTGTTATTTTCTGTGATTGATGATGCCTTTATTCGTTATTTTTTTGCTGCTTTTGTGGCAGTACTCTTTGGTATTTTATTTGGGGTAAAAGAAAATTCTTCTATTCCACTTGGCTATGGACGTCAGCCTTTTCGTCGCTTTGCTATGATGGTCTGGGTGTTCAATGTGTATGCATTCTTTTCTTTTTTGTTTGCAATAGGAGTGCTCTTTCAATCTGAGTGGCCTGTTTGGCTTGAATTTGTTCTGGTTCCTTCTGCGGGTATTATCGGTGGATGTATTGCTGGAGAAATTTGGAAGATGTATGTCAAATTTGAAAGTAAGACATTTTTATTTTGGCGACTTATTACTGCCCTTTTTATTTCAGAGATATTTTGGAGTATTGGACTTTTGCCCTTTGGATACTTGGTTTCGGGTGTTATTTTGACATGGATTTGGTATATGCTTCAGATGCTTACCCGTTTTCATTTTCAGGGTTCTGGTATTTTGTGGAAAAAACAACTTCCATTTTTGATTATAAGTATTCTTATATTTTTTATTCTTGCTTTGTTTTTTATTCGATGGATTTAACTTTTAAAAAATGATATAATTGATATACCTATGAAACCATTGCCACCACACCTTCCCAAAAAAGAAAAAACAAATGTCTCTGCAAGTACCAAGCAGTCTTTGTTTTATTTTTTTTCCTGTGCCTTTATTTCTATTGTAGCGAGTCTGTCTACTGTTTTTGTGGCACTTTCTTGGATCGTACCACGTGCTGTCCCACAAGTACAATTTTATAATTTTCCTCACGAGACAAACAACAAAACAGATCCGACCCTTGATCCAAGTGTTGTGGTAAATATTATGGAACGACAAGTTCTTTTGTATGACAAACGAACTTTGTTATCAAATGCTTGGTATCCTACAGAGAGCGCTCTTTCTACGGGTGTTTTCTTGACTTCAGATGGTTGGGTTGTGTTTCCTTTGACTCCTACTTTGCTTGATAAAAATACAGTCTCTTCATTGCAGGTTGTTGATAATCGTGGAGCGGTCTTTAATTTACAAAATCCAATAATTGACAAAAATTTTCATCTTTTGTATGCAAAAATAAAAGGCGATGGTTTTCATTTTGTATCATTTTCACAGCCGGATGCACTCAAGGTATCAACGCATGTTCTGGCCAAAAGGAGTGGTCAGTATGATATTTTTACTCTTGACTCACTTCAAAAAAATACCGAATTTAATCCAAGTGCCGAAATATGGAAGTCAGCGTATCTCTTTCGTTCGCCAGTTTCGGATGCTGGATTATTGTTTACCGAAAAGGGTGAATTGCTCGGGGTAAATAGCTCAAATGGGATTATCCCTGGTTTTTATATTGAAAATTCACTTCGTTCTTTGCTAAGTTCTCAATTGCTGAGTTATAAGGCCTTTCCTTGGAAAGGACAGATGGTAGATCAGGGTATTCAAAATGGATTTCTCAAAAATATTACAGGTTTTTTTGTGACAGATGTTCTTGGCGATAAAAATAAAACAGAAGTAAAAGTAGGGGATGTGATTGTCAAAGTTGCGGGTGTTGATGTAACACGAACCAATCTCCCACAGCTTTTATTGCAAAATTCTGAAACAGTTTCTCTTGAAATTATTCGTGATGGAAGTATTCTTCAAAAAACATTGCCAAAACAAATTATTTCTTTCTAACCTTGACTATGTCTTATTCACATCCAATAGCGACTCTTTCAAAACAGTGGAAGACAATTTTTTTGTGGGGAATTTTATCAGCACTTATTGTAAGTTCTCTTTCTCTTTTATTCCCTCTTGAATATCGTGCTGATGCTGCGGTATATATTATCTCCAAATCTCGCTATGGAGTGGATCCGTATACTGTTGTAAAATCAGCAGAACAGGTAGGACAAAATATTACACAAGTAATGAAAACACAAGATTTTTTTGATAAGGTGATGACGCTAGTACCGGCTAGTTTTGATAAAAGCCAATTTCAAAATGTGACAGATCGTGTTCGGACAAAACGTTGGCAAAAAGCTGTCGATGGGTCTGTTATTTTTGGTACAGGGGTACTCAATGTAAGTGCCTATCATCGTGATCCTGCACAGGCAAATATTTTGGCAACAGCACTGGTAGATACTTTGGTACAAAAAGGTTATGAATATGTTGGGGGAGACGTAACCATCAAACAAGTCAATAAGGCTATTGTTTCACGATTTCCTGTACGCCCCAATGTAGTCCTCAATGCTTTTCTTGGATTTGTGCTTGGTCTTTTTGTTTCTTCGATTCTATTGTTCAAAAAAACACGCTTTCTTTTTTAAAATTTTTCTATGGGGGGTATAGTTCATAGTGGTCCGGAACATTTTCGACCTATTCCTGAACGGGAAGTTCCTCCTCAAATTTTGGGTCGTTTTTTTTATGATAAAACACGCTATGGAAGTCGACCAGATTTGATTCCAAAGGAAGAAACACACAAAGATCTTGAAACAGGATT
>CAZQRI010000052.1:0-6299 GCA_964595805.1 uncultured Gammaproteobacteria bacterium | reverse complement strand
ATGACTGATATTTTTTTCTACCACAATAGCAATATCACGAAGAACATCTGGATACAATGACAAAGGAACATAGTTTACTTCTTCTTTCAAATGTTCACTCAAAATATTCAAATTCATTTCTACAAAGGCCACGCGCTGTGAAATACCCAAATTTTTTGCAATACTTGGATGCAATTCACTAATACGACCAATGATAGTACCCGCCACTTTCAAAAAGGCAAATCGTCCTGGATGTACAAATGGTGTTGCCGCAAAACTTTCATTTTCGGCAGGGATAACTTCCAAATGAACATGCAAACGAGCAAACAAAGTAGTGAGTACCTGTGAAAGTGCAAAAAATGGAGTGGTCTCTTGTTTTTTGGAATATACCATTCCAAGATAGCTATCTTGTCGTGGTAAAAGTCCATCGTCTTTGGATTCTACTCGCTCCCCTGCTTCTTCAATTTTATAAACACGTCCAGTTTCAAACATTTTTATTTCATCAAAGCGATGCAGATTTGCTTCTACATTTTCAAGGAGATTTGGAATAATACTACGACGAATAAGAGGACGATCTTTGGCAATAGGATTTTCAAGTTCAAGATGCAGTGAGGTATCAACACCCAATTTTTTGAGCAGTTCTGGTGATTCAAAAGAATAATTATAGGTTTCACAAAAACCTGCCTCAAAAGCCAAAAATTCTCGCAATTTTCGCTCCAGTATTTTCACTGGATTTTTTCGAGGTGGAGTAATAGCAAAATTTGGCAAAGAAGAAGGAAGTGTTTCATATCCCATGATACGAATAATTTCTTCGAGTAAATCTTCTGGAAGAGAAACATCTTTGGTCGCACGCCAACTTGGAACCGTAATTTTGAGACTCCCTTTTTTACCCTTTCCAACCACAAAACCAAGACGCTCCAAAATATCTATTACTTTTTTGTGATCAAGGGCAATACCAAGCTTTTTTTCCAAAAAGGCAAATGATGTTTCAATAATTTTTATTTCGGCTTCTTTGGGATACAAATCAATGACAGCACTGGCTACTTTTGCGCTTGGACAAATTTGTAAAGTGAGTTCCACAAGACGACGAAGCCCAAGCTCTGCATTCACTGGGTCCAAACTTTTTTCAAAACGAGCCGATGAATCCGTACGAAATCCAAGACGAGTTGAGGTTTTACGAATAGAACTCGCTTCAAAGGTCGCTGATTCAAAAATAATACTGGTGGTTGCTTCGTTTATTCCACTGTGCATGCCTCCCATAATACCAGCCAGTGCCAATGATTTTTGGGCATCACAAATCATGAGCATATCCTTTGTCAGAGTATGTTCTTTTTCATCAAGGGTTACAAATTTTTCAGCCTCACTTGCCGTACGAACAATAATTTTGTGATCAGCAATTTTACTGGCATCAAAAGCATGGCAGGGTTGTCCCATTTCCATCATGACGTAATTGCTAATATCCACAATATTATTAATAGGACGTATACCACAAGCTTCCAAACGTTGCTGCATCCATTCTGGACTTTTTTCAATACAAATGCCAGTCAAAGCCACGGCTGTATATCGAGGACAGAGCGTTGCATCTTCAACAGACACAGAAAGTTTTATTTCATTCCCAGCTTTTATAGCAGGAGGAATTGAAAGATTCAATTTTTTGTGATAAATAGTTGCAATTTCACGCGCCATACCAATATGTCCCCAAAGATCTGGACGATTGGAAAGTGACTTATTATCCACTTCAAGTGTTACATCATCAAGATGGAGTGCCTTTGCAAGTGGAGTTCCTGCTTTTTCTTTGAGGTGACTCAAATCAACAATTTCTTTTTCGTCTTTTTTTGGAAACATGGAAGCAAGACCTACTTCGTCGGCTCCACAAATCATTCCATACGAATCAACTCCTCGCAGCGTTGCTTTTTCCATGACCACAGGCTCACCTTCTCCATGCCACAAAACACTCGCCCCAAGTTTTGCCAGTACTACTTTCATTCCTACTTCAAGATTTGATCCACCACAAACTACCTGAACAATTCCTTCTCCATCATCAAGCTGACACACACGAAGTTTATCGGCATTCGGATGTTTTTCAACACTTTTTATTTGTGCCACAACAATATGGTCAAGCGCCTTACCCTGATCCTGAATTCCCTCTACTTCCACTGTTCGCATGGTAAGTTCTTTTCCAAGTTCTTCGCTCCTAAGTGAATCTGGTAAAAATACAAATTCTTGTAACCATTTTTTAGAAATTTTCATATTAAAACTGACTTAAAAAGCGAAGATCCCCACTTTGAAGATGTCGAACATCTTCAATACCATATTTGAGCATGACAAGACGTGATAAACCAAAACCAAAAGCAAATCCCTGATAGTCATTGGAATCTACCCCTGCTTCTTTCAACACATTTGGATGTACCATTCCCGCTCCAAAAATCTCCATCCAGCCCGTATATTTACACACACGACAACCTTTTCCTTTACAAAGAGAACAAGTAATTTCACCATTCACACCCGGTTCTACAAAAGGATAAAATTTTGGTCGCAGTCGCATCTGGGTTTCTTCTCCATAGAGTCCCTTGGCAACAGTTTCAAGTACTCCTTTCATATCTGCAAAACTCACGTCTTTTCCAACAACAATTCCTTCAAGTTGATAAAACGTATGTTCGTGACGAGGATCTGTTGATTCGTTTCGAAATACACGCCCTGGCACAATCAATTTGAGAGGTACCCCAAATTTTTGCATGGCACGAACCTGAAAAGAAGAAGTCTGTGTTCGCATCACCCAATCGCTGTGTCCTTTCACATAAAAAGTATCCTGCATATCACGCGCAGGATGATCTGGTGGAACATTGAGTGCAGTAAAATTATAATAATCACTTTCCAGTTCTGGTCCATCCCAAACCATAAATCCCATAGAAGCAAACAAATCTTCGAGTTGATACTGAATCAAAGTACTTGGGTGCAAATGCCCTTTTTGAAGATTCCCTAAATATGGTTGCGTTACATCAATCGATTCCTTTTGAAATAAATCTCCCATTTGAGCATGTTCCAATTCAGATTTTTTATTGTGCAAAAGATTTTCGAGTTCTCCTTTGAGTGTATTCAAAAGAAGTCCTGCTTCTTTTCGTTTTTCGTCGGAAAGATCTTTGAGGCCTTTCATCAAATCAGTAAATTCACCATTTTTTCGTGAAAAAAATTTTTGCTCCAAACTTTCAAGACTCAAGACATCAGAAACTTTCTGCATCTGTAATTCAAAATCTTTTTTTATTTTTTCTAGTTTTTCTTGCATATTTATCAAGATTGAATTATTATTTTAAATTTTCTAGTTTTTCCAATATTCTTCTAAATAATTCTACGTTAAATGCATCATTACCAAACCGAACATTATTGAGCTTGGCATTATCGAGTATACCCAAACAACTTTTCACATAAATAATAGCTCTCGGTACAGGGGGAAGCTGATTTTCAGCTTGATCTTTTATTCCATTCCAAGCAAGTATTGAACTCATATCTAAAGTTTTTCCAGCTTCTTGAGCAACATAAGCATGAAAAGCTTCAGGAATCATCTCGGGAACCTCTCTCTCCATTTCTGCAAATACTTCCAAACTTATTTTTTTATACAATTCAAAAGTTCTTTCATCAGCTGTTTTTTCTTTTTCAAATAAAGTTTCTACAGGAGATACTTCTTTTGTATCTATACGAACTTGTATTTCTCTCATCACCTCCGAAAAAATCCAAATAAATTCATCATATTCTTCTTTTGTAAGAGAGTTTTTTACATCGTCATTATCAAGAAATAAATCTCTCGCTTCAATAATTTTTTCGTTATTATCTATTTTTTTGAAAGCAATACCTTGCAAGACTTCTTGAAAGGTAGTTTTTAATGCACCCAATTTTTCCGCAAAAGAAATATTCTGCGAAAGAGACATATCTCTACCTAAAAGAGCAATAACTCCATCGTATACACGAAAGGCATCTTGAATAAATCTTTTTTGAGCGAATTCTCCCAAAAAAACATCGTCTGGAACTGTTAACTCTGGACTCGGCCGTTTTGACATACTCATTTTATGAAAAGTTTAAAACAACCCTTTAATATCACGCCCCGTTACAATAACAATAAGAATAAGTAAGAGTACAAATCCAATGGTATGTGCGATTTGTTCATATTTTTGTGGAACAGGTCGACGAAAAATCTTTTCCAATACTACAAAAAGCACACGTCCTCCGTCAAGAGCTGGAAAAGGAAGGATATTGAGTGCCGCAAGAGAAAGAGAAATCATCGCGGCAACATTAATAAGGTAAGAAATACCAAGCCGCGCACTCTGTCCAATAACACTCGCAATACCCACAGGACCAGAAACATCCGCTGTCACTCCATTTCCCAAGATTAAACCTTTTATAATTCCAT
The DNA here is from genome assembly GCA_964595805.1 of uncultured Gammaproteobacteria bacterium. Taxonomy (GTDB): domain Bacteria; phylum Patescibacteriota; class Patescibacteriia; order Magasanikbacterales; family UBA922; genus CAYTKU01. The sequence continues at coordinate 1,918 of CAZQRI010000052.1, read as the reverse complement.
AAAAACCAATGAAAATTCCAATCAAGCCCCAAAAAGCAGCGACAAAACCCTTGTAAATCGCAATATACCAAGGATATTTGATAAGCCCTGCATCTGCCAATAAAATTCCAAGGCGTGCTGTTTCACCACTCTTTACAACAGTAGGATGAATCATGAGAGTTTTTTCTTCACTTCCACGCAAAACTTTTACAGCAATATCTTTATCGGTATGAGCTTTGGTATAGGCAATCACGTCACTCGATCGAGGAACTGCCTGACCATCCAAAGAAACAAGTGTGTCACCAAACTGCAAACCCGCTTTTTCTGCAGCAGAGTCATGTTCTACTTGTTGAATCACCACTCGACTATTTTGTACAATTTGAGCAGAGCTATCTTGAACACCAATCACATCCGCAGGAAGGCCAATCATAAAACCAATACCGAGCAAAACTCCAGCAAGCAAGAAATTCATGACTACACCCGCTACCAATACCACAATGCGTTTCCATGCTTTTTGGGCTCCAAAACTATCTTTGTCTTTTGCTTCGTCTCCATTTTCACCTTTAATTTTACAAAATCCACCCAGTGGCAAATAATTGAGTGAATACAAAGTTGTTGGATATTCGGCATGTTCATCAACTTCAGATCCTCCTCCAGCATCAAGTACGTTGCGTTTTACCTTCTTTTTTCCCTTTACCCAGACCAATTTTCCTGTTTTTGGGTCTCTATAGCAACCAATTGCAAAGGGAGGAAAACCAATAGCAAACTCATAGACTCTCATCCCCATTTTGCGTGCCATGATAAAATGCCCAAATTCATGAACAAAAACCAAAAGCGTTAAAATAAGCACAAATAACACAAAAGTGAGCATAATTTATTGACATTAACCGTAAAAAGGTTATAATTAATTTAACTAGGCTTATTATTGCATAAATTATCCGCAATGGCAAGCCATAATTTTTACTCTTTAATCTCTAGAAAGATATGTCAACGACTCTTCTTATAGTGATTATCCTTGCCCTTTTGGTGCTGTGGGTAATCGCTCTGTATAACGGTCTTATCAAGCTTCGCAATCGTACCAAAGAAGCTTGGAGTGATATCGATGTTCAGCTCAAACGCCGACACGACCTGATCCCAAATTTGATCGAAAGTGTCAAAGGCTACATGAAACACGAACGAGAACTGCTTGAAAACATCACGACAGCTCGCGCAAGTGCTATGACAGCCCAAGCTGGAGGCAATACTGCCGAACTTGCAAAACAAGAAGGTGTCCTTGGAAATCTCCTCGGTGGACTTCGTGTTGCCATGGAAGCTTATCCAGACCTCAAAGCCAACACAAATATGGCACAGCTCATGGATGAACTTTCTGATACAGAAAACAAAATCCAAGCTTCACGCCGTTTCTACAATGGTATGGTACGAGATTTCAATACCAAAATTGAAGTATTTCCAAACAATATTTTGGCAGGTATGCTAAAATTTGAAAAATACAACTTCTTTGAAATCGAAGATGCGACAGAACGAAAAAATGTTGAGGTAAAATTTTAGATGTATGAGTGTAAATACTCCTTTACCAAACCCATTTCTTGATGAAGTAAAACAACAAATGAAAGTCCTATCCCAAACAATACTCCAATCAAAAAAAAAGAAGCAACAAAAAGAACAAAAACAAACAACTCAACAAATACGTGAAATACAAAAAACCATAGAACATTTTCAAGAAAATTAACTTATTACAGTTTGTCATAATATGGACAAAAAAATAGATAACCCTTACAGAATTCATTCAGAAACAAGTCCTCAAACTCATCCTGAACGTGCCCCAATAGGGCTTTCTGGTGAAGCCAACCAGCTCAGCGTACAAGAAGTTTTTCGCGAAGCGCAAGATTTGGTTCGACTTTGTGACCAAAAGCTTGAAGCAAGACATAAAGAAGCAGGT
>CAZQRI010000051.1:4137-6339 GCA_964595805.1 uncultured Gammaproteobacteria bacterium | reverse complement strand
TTTTGCACTCTGTGAAATTATAAATGGAAATAACGAAAATATTTCTCAAATCCAAAAAATGATTGATGACGTCGAATCAAATTATTATGATACACAATCAAATGGACAAAACATCACTACCTTTGAAAAAAGCATTGAATACATCAATCGACGATCACACCATATTTTAAATAATAGCGAAAGCAAATTTAACCTTTTGTTTGGAGTTATTGAAAATAACAAAATATACTTTGTATCCCGAGGACCCATACTCGCCCACCTACTCTACCATAAGGCTGGAGAACTCCAACATATAGAAGTAAACGAAGAAAAAAAAGTCCCACAGGATCAAATTTTTTCTTCTCTTGTAGAAGGTGAAATTCGAGTCAATGATTTTTTTGTTATCAGCACAGAAGCCGTCAACCAGTACTTTGCCATTGACCGAATCGAAAAAATACTAAACCAAAAAGATACCAAAGCAGGAGCCCAACATATCCAAAAAACGCTCGAACAAGTCAAAAGTGAACAATCTCTCTCGGGAATTTTGATTCATCGTCCAACCGAAGAAAATATCCCAAAACTCAGCAAACTTCCACGTAGTGCCCGTCCAATTCAATCGAGCTTGCCTATTGCCAAAAGCCTACTTGCATCAACCGTTGCTACCATATCCCAAAAACTCAACCCAACAACCGTTGAAAATGGTATTTTTAACCCACAGACCAAACCTGTCCTCAACAGTGACAAAAACAAATACATTCCACCAAAAAATATTCCTCGTCCCCTTGTACTCATGGCCAATGGACTTGGTATTGCCACTGTGGCTCTTATTCAATTTTTTCGTTCTATTTTTCGAGGTATTTTCAAATTTCTTCAATTTTTGTTTATCCTCAGTACCAATCGTCGAGGAGGACGAAAACAATCACTCCACAATTTTGAAATTGGAATACGTGAAAAAAGCTACCAAATAAAACGCCTTCCACTGCTCAGTAAAATTTTACTCCTACTCACGCTCCTCGCTCTTCTGGTATTCACTGGCAGTGTTATTTGGATTCGACATACAGAAAAACAAGAAGCCCTCCAAAAAGACTATACGAACAAAATTGAATTCATTCAAAATGAAAAAGATACAGCCGAAAGATCACTCCTCTATGGTGATACAACAAGTGCTCTGAGTGCCCTCCAAAAAGCCCAAGAAACACTGCAAAGCCTTGCAAGCCACAAAAACAAAGACGAAAAGCAACTCAAAGAACTCACTACAAAAATTGAAGAAGATTTCAAACAAATTCGCAAACAAAATGATGTCACAACCATACAAAAAGCAGATATTGCCAGTCAGTTTGCAAATGCCAAAACAGACAAAATAGTTCGTCTTGATAACCAACTCGTTGCATTTAGTAATAACGATCAATCCTATTATTTTGTAAATCTTGATACAGGACTTGTAATCCAAAAAAATCATGACACTATTCCAAACCTCAGCAATGCATCTTCTCCAAAAGAATACGATAAAATTGTCTTTACCACAGATGGTTCACACATTGCTTCCTATGATAAAACAACAGATTCACTGTCATCCCAAGATATTGCCTTCCCATCGAGTAATGTAAGTATCAGCAACCTCAATGTGTATAACCGCAAACTCTATACCCTTGATAGTGCCAATAACCAAATTTATAAACATAGCCAAACCCAAACTGGTTATGATAAGGGAACTCCTTGGATTCAAGAAAGTTCTGTTGATATAAAAGACGTAATTTCTTTTAGCATCGACGGAGAACTCTATGCTCTCAAAACAAATGGTGAAATCCTCAAATTTGCAGGAGGAAAACTTCAAGCCTTTGCTATCAGTGGACTTGATCCTGCTCTCAAAAACCCAACACAAATTTGGACTTATAACGATGTAAAAAATATTTATATTCTCGACCCGGCAACAAAACGAGTTATTGCCCTTGATAAAAATGGAGTTCTTGTCAAACAATATACTTCGAGTGAATGGAAAAATCCAAGCTCTATGGTGGTAGATGAGGCAGCAAAAAAAGTATATATATTGGATTCTAATAAAATATTTGAATTCAAAATCTAACAATCTCAAAAGACAAAAAAATCCCCCGTTTTATCGGAGGATTTCTTTGTTTAAACGTTAGACTATAATCAAGCGAAGTGAGAGAAGTAAATGCTTGCATTTATTTCCGAGCGAGCGCAGATTATATGATGCAAAGCAGC
>CAZQRI010000051.1:0-4127 GCA_964595805.1 uncultured Gammaproteobacteria bacterium | reverse complement strand
TTTCCACCTGCTTCTTCGATTTTCTTTTTCATATCTTCAGCATCTTCTTTTTTCACACCTTCTTTTACCATTTTTGGAGCTCCGTCTACGAGAGCTTTTGCATCAGCAAGACCAAGTCCTGTGAGTTCTTTTACTACTTTGATCACAGCGATTTTGTTTGAACCTGCATCTGTAAGTTCTACAGCGAATTCACTTTTTGCTTCTTCTGCTGGAGCACCTGCACCTGCTGCTGGAGCTGCCATCATCATTGCTGGAGCTGCTGCTGAAACTCCGAATTTGTCTTCAAGAACTTTTACGAGTTCTGAAAGATCAAGAACAGACATCTTTTCGATTTCTGCTACGAGTGCTGCAAATTTTGCTGGCACTTCCATTTTTGTATCTTCTGACATAATAGTTTATTTTAAATAAAATTTATTAAGCGGGTTTTTGGTCCTTAATCGCGTTAAGAACAGTAACAAAACCACGAATATTTCCAGCGAGTACATTGACGAATCCAGAAACTGGAGCGTTGAGTGTACCAACGAGCTGTCCAAGAAGTTGTTGTTTACTTGGGAGTTGTGAAAGAGCCGCTACTTTTGCTCCATCGATAAATGCACCTTCGAGCACACCACCGAAAATTTTCACGGTAGTATGTTTTTTGGCGAATCCAGCAATGATTTGAGCAGGAGCAACTTCGTCCACAGTTCCAAAAGCAACAGCAACCGCACCATCAAAACCTTGAACATTGGTATCTGCAAATCCAGCTTCAGACAAGGCTTTTTGAACCAATGTCTTTTTACTTGACATGTAGACTACTTGTCCATCACGACAGAGTTTGCGAAGTTCCTCAGACTCAGTCATTTTGAGCCCTTGGTAGTTGGCAAACACCATAGATTTTGAAGACTTCATGTTTTCCACAAGGGTCTGAAGTACTTCTGATTTTTGGGTTTTACTTTTTGCCATAAAAAAAACTGCTTTACGCAGTAGTACAAATCGACCAGATGTGGCTAAAATAAGCCACTATTTGTACCTCGGTAGCACTTACTCTCGAAAAGTCGAGAAAGCTACTGTCTGCGGTTATGTCCACATATTACGCTTATTCAAGCCCTTTGTCAAGGCAATTCTGTTGATAAATTTTGACTTGACGAATAAACTGAATTCATGTATAATTTTGCTACACAAATTAAATGGCCCGTTCGTCTAGTGGTTAGGACACCAGGTTTTCATCCTGGTAACAGGGGTTCGATTCCCCTACGGGCTACAAAACAAGACATCCCTCAATGGGATGTTTTGTTTTGAGCAAATTGAGGCCGATTCCCCTCCAATCTGTACAAAACCGAAAAAATATAGTAAGATACTCTAACTAATATGAAAGCACAAACCCAACCCCCAAAAAACAGCCTTTTGAGCCTCCTTCGACCCTACCGCACCCTTATTGTCTGGCTCGTCATTTTGACGATTGTCAGCAATGCCTTTAACCTCGCAGTGCCAAAGCTTATTTCTCGTGCCATTGATGCCTATAGCAATGGCAATTTTTTACTCTCCAATTTTGTTCTTGAATTTTCCATCATTTCTGTTTTTATCTTTGTCTTCACCTATTTGCAAAGTATCGTACAAACCTACGCCTCCGAAAAAGTTGCCCGAGATCTCCGCAAAGATATGACCAATAAAATTTCTCTCCAAGAATATTCTTTTATCCAAAAAATAAGCCCCGCAAAACTTCTTACCAACCTTACCTCTGATATTGACTCAGTCAAAACATTTGTCTCCCAAGCAATCGCATCGATTATTTCTTCCCTATTTCTTATTATCGGTGGAAGTATTCTCCTTATCATGATCAATTGGAAGCTTGGCCTTGCCGTGCTCCTTATGCTGCCTATTATTGGAGTATCATTTTATATGGTACTCAAAAAAGTTCGCACCCTCTTTAAAAAAGTTCAAGAAGCCATTGACTGGCTCAACAAAGTTATCAACGAAAGTATTTTGGGTTCTGCCCTGATTCGCCTGGTCAACTCACAAACATCGGAATACAAAAAGTTTTTTGAAGCCAATACCATGGCACGAGATGTGAGTCTCTCAATATTACGACTCTTTGCTATCTTGATTCCAATCATTACCTTTGCCACCAACCTTGCCATTTTTATGATTCTTGTCTTTGGTGGACATCTTGTTATCACAAATGCCATGACCCTTGGAGACTTCACAGCCTTCAATAGTTACCTCGCAATTTTGATCTTTCCTATTCTTATTATTGGATTCATGAGCAATGTCATAGCACAAGCTTCGGCTTCCTACCAACGTATTCGTGAAGTCATTGAGGCAGAAACTCCAAAAGCAGAAGGAAAAACCACAAAAAATCTCGAAGGAACTCTCGAGGTACACGATCTCTGCCTTGCCTATGGCGAAAAAGAAATACTCAAAAATATTTCCTTTAAGGCCGCCCCTGGTACAAAGACCGCCATTATCGGACCGACCGCAGCAGGAAAAACCCAACTCCTCTATACCCTAACAGGACTTGTTGCGCCAAAATCTGGAAGTATTTTGTACGACAAACTGCCACTTGAATCATACGACAAACAAAGTTTTCATTCTCAAGTTGCTATGGTATTTCAAGATAGTATTATCTTTAACATGAGTATACGAGAAAATATCGCCTTTAGTGCCGACGTAAGTGATGCCGCACTCCAAAAAGCAATCGAAACGGCAGAACTCTCCGATTTTCTTGAAGCTCTGCCAGAAAAATTAAATACGCTCGTATCCGAACGTGGAACCACGCTCTCTGGCGGACAAAAACAGCGTATTATGCTTGCCCGAGCACTGGCACTCAATCCAAAAGTATTACTCCTCGACGATTTTACAGCACGTGTTGATACTGATACCGAACGAAGAATTTTGGCAAATATAGAAAAAAATTATCCAGGCCTCACACTTGTTTCTGTCACTCAAAAAATTGGCCCTATCGAAAAGTACGACCAAATTATTGTCCTCATGGAAGGAGAAATTCTTGCCACAGGAAAACACGAAACCCTCATGAGTACAACTCCTGAATACGTACAGATCTATAATTCACAACAGAGTACCAATAGTTATGAAGTACAAGCTTAATACCAGTTCACAAAACAATACCAATGGAGTACTCAGGACTGCAATCAAACGCTTGCTTCCTCTTATGATCGAAGAAAAAGGTCCTGCCTATTCTGCGCTCTTTGCTATTGTGATAACCTCACTCGCAACACTCCTTGCCCCTGTAATTATCGGACATAGCATCGATACGTATATTGTGCACAAAGATTTTCAAGGAGTACTCTGGTCATCAATTCTCCTTCTCCTGCTCTATAGTATTGCTCTCTATACCAGTTACTACCAAACCAAGACCATGGGAGGCCTTGGACGTCGGGTACTCTTTCGTTTGCGCAATGAATTATTCAACAAATTACAATCACTGCCACTTGCCTTTTTTCATGAAAATAAATCAGGAGATTTAATCTCACGTATCAACAATGACACCGATAAACTCAACCAATTTTTTGCCCAGGCCCTCATGCAACTCTTTGGTAACATCCTCATGATTGTAGGAGCAGGTATATTTTTGGTCGTTTTACAAATTCGACTTGGAATTGCATCACTCCTCCCCGCTCTTGCAGTGCTTGTTATTACCCAAGTTATTTCACCTTGGGTAAAACAAAAAAATTTCAAAAGTTTACAAAGTATTGGAAGCATGAGTGCCGAAATTCAAGAAAGTCTTGAAAATTTTAAAGTTATTGTTTCTTACAACCGTGTTGATTATTTTCGTACAAAATTCAACGAAGTCAATGAAGCCAACTACACTGCATCCATGGGAGCAGGAGTTGCCAACAATATTTTTATTCCTTTATATGGTTTGGCCTACAACCTCGCCCAAATCATTGTCCTTGCCTACGGAATTATTTTGATCCAATCGGGCAGCCTCAGTCTTGGTCTTCTCATTGGATTTATTCTCTACATCAATAATTTTTATACACCACTGCGCCAACTGGCATCGGTATGGTCATCACTGCAACAAGCGCTTGCAGGACTTGATCGTATTTCCGAAGTCCTCGCACTCGAATCCGACATGCCAACGATTCCAAGTGAAGCAAATACTTCCGAATACCTTCTCGAATTCAAAG
>CAZQRI010000050.1:3448-6503 GCA_964595805.1 uncultured Gammaproteobacteria bacterium | reverse complement strand
GAAAGACTTTCATTTTTGAGACGTATAATTTCTTCTACCAGGCTTTTTACTTCGCCATCGAGTGTTGCTGCGTGCAGATGAACAACTGCCGCATGCGGATAGTTTGCCGCGGCTTTGAGTTTTTTATCAATATGAAGTTTTACCTCGAGTCGATCGGGATTATTATTTTGAATTGAATTATATGCTGCATCCAATATTTTTTGATCCGAACGATAATTTTCATTCAATACAATATTTTTTGCGTTTGTAAAATCTTCTTGAAATTTCAAAATGTTTGATACACTCGCTCCACGAAAAGCATAAATTGAATTATGTACAACTACATCTTCAGCAATAAAATTATGTGTACGATCTATTTCAAGATCATAGACATTCATCTCTTTTTCTGAATATTTAATTACTTTTATTTTATCAAGTATAATACCATTTATTTTATCAAAAATAGGTATAAATAAACCAATTTGTAAATTTTTAGCAGGCATAAGAAGCGTATCCACAGTACGATTTCGAAGTCTTCCTATTTTGAATTTATAATCTATGATTCCTCCTGTTACTGTTGCCAACTTTTGTGCAATATTTTCCAAAAAAATTATATCCGTACTTGCAAGTCGTACTTTTACACCTCGTTTTGTTTTCGACAGAGATATATTAGCTTCCATCAAGACATCAATCGCTTTTTTATCTGAAGTTTCTACATCAAGACTATGGGAAACCTTTGGACTTTTTAAAAATGAGTTTTTTGCATATTTCGTGCGATAACTTCTATAACACATTGTTAAATTTATCTTCACTCTTCGCGAAGCTCCCCGATTTACTCCACCTAAGCAATAATGGTGTCGGCTTAAATCAATATGAAGATCTTGTGCTAATTTTAATACATTTTTTTTTGTATCGACAGCATCAAATATACTCTTTAACCATTTATTACTTTGGATCCCTTCTCGTTCTTTAAAACAGACTGTTGGAATATTGTATTTTAAAGAATAAATAGTCTCATAATATCTTGCCTCTTCTAAAGAAATACAGCCTTTTATAGCTATAATTCTATCGGCACCACGTTCCAAACGAAGTCGTACTGTCAAATCATTGGTAATACCCATTCTCCAGCCCCAATTTTGTCTTTCCATGATATATACATACCAATACTCATGATCTGATTTATCAGGAGTGTGACAAAATACAATATGGTTATCAGTAAGAGTAAGTTTTTTACCAGATTCAGTTTCAAGAGTAAGAAATCGTGCATGTTTCTTTGTTTTTTTTACCGCAGTGACTTTAGAATGACTTATATATCCTTTCCCTACTGCAGATACTATTTCATCATCTTTTTTAATAGTATCAATTCTTTTTTTGCCAGTTGGAGTTAATACTTTTGTATTTCCAGGAAGACATTGATCATCATCTCCAACCACTGATAACTGATGTTTATCTGCCAATAATTTTGTCAAAAGATACTGTGCATAATTCACATCCTGAAATTCATCTACCAAAATATATTTGTATTGATTTTGAATACGCTTCAAAACATTTGGTCGTTCACGAAACAGTTTGACACAGTAATAGATCAAATCAGCAAAATCCAAATAGCCTTTTTCAAGAAGCAGCTGATTGTATTTTTGGTAGGCATGTGCAAGTTCACTGAGACGTTCTTGTTCTTCAACATCTTCAAAAGTCGAAGATTCTACATGTTTGAGATATTCTTCAGGGGAAATAATTTCATCTTTGCATTTTGAAAAATGCTTCAAAAATTCGTGAATATGACGAGTTGGATTCCCGAGTGGACGAAAATATTTGAGATCAAATTCATAAATATGCTCACGGATAAGGAGCCATGCATTGGTCTCGGTAATCAGTTTAAACTGATTGGGTAAACCTATCTCAAGACCGTATCGTTCGAGAAGCCTCTGACAAAAAGTATGAAAGGTAGAAATATGTATATCACTATATGGCATGCGCAGACGATCATCCACACGATCCTGCATTTCAAGGGCTGCTTTATCCGTAAAAGTTAGGGCAATAATTTGACCGGGATCTGCCAATTCTTTTTCTATCAAATAGGCAATTTTTTCTGTAATAACAGTCGTCTTTCCAGTCCCAGCTCCGGCCACAATCAAAAGCGGACCATCCGTGTAGCGGACAGCCTCTTCTTGGGCTTTGTTGAGCTTTTTTTCAGACATAAAAAAGTCTTTCGAGGACTTTCTTAGTGTAGCAAGATATATTGACAAAAGCAAGAAAAAATAAAGGTACAAAAAAACCGCCTTGTCCAACACAGATTGTGAGAGAAACAAAGCGGTTATTGACTTGCTGATTCTTTTTTTTCTTTTACTTGGAAATACCAGGTTGTAAGCATGGTACCAAGTGCGCAGCCTGTCGCATAGCAAGCAACTACTTTCCAATTACCCAGGTCCTGCAAGATTCGTTCAAGGACATAATACCAAGTCACTATATTGATGAGGGTGATCACACCACTGGCCAAAATCTTATTGTCAGAGACCGTTTTGGTCCAGGCAGCGATGATAATCATCTCAGCAATACCTACGAAAAAAAGCGTTATCATAGGTAAATTTTTGATTATAATAAAACGACCTTTTGGGTCGTTATTATAGCCTATTTGAGAGCTTTTGTCAATCTGTATCTTAGACAGCCTGTCTTTCAAGTTTATTCATTCGTCCTTCATATTCATCCCAGCGGCCTGAGGAAAAGGCATTAAATGCAATCTCACTGGTCAAAGCTTCAGGAGGTATAGGTTTACCATTTATTGTTTTTAAATTTTCAAAAGCTTTTGGGTATCTATCTTTATAACAAGTATTCATTTTCAACATTTTTGGCTGAGGCAAATGAAGCCACGGCAAGACTTGTTTTTCAATTTTTAAAGAATATTCTATTTTCCCTTCTGCATTTGTTGATTCATGGATCTCTCCTTTTATGAGACCTTGCTGTATCAAATTTTCCCACCCATATTTTACTTGTTTATCTTTACATTTTACTTCAGAAATATCTGTCATTTTTTCTATTTGGGCAGGAAGCTCTGGTGTCTGAGCCAGTTTTGATCCTG
>CAZQRI010000050.1:0-3438 GCA_964595805.1 uncultured Gammaproteobacteria bacterium | reverse complement strand
CACGATGCGTTCCATCGATTACAAAAAATAAATCCCCTTCAGGTGCACTTATTTTTTTGAGTTTTACACCACCTTTTTCTGGTTCTTTTAAATGAAAAACATGTTCGAGTGATTCTTCAGTTGGTTTCATTAGTTGTTTTGCAATATTGATAACCAAATCTTTTCTTCCCGCATATTCAGATGACCAATTTTCAAATGCTGGAGAAACACTACCAACGATTTTATCTGTCTCCACCAGAAGTGTCCCCTCATCTGTCCCCATAGCATCGGTAAGGTCTTTTGAATCATCCGAAAACATGTATGGTAATTCCTTCAATTCTTTTTGTGCCTTTCGTAATGTTTCGTCATCAGCATTTTGAAGACTTTCAGGTAAAACACTTTTCACAGCATCAATCATATGTTGGTATACAAGCTCCGTTGACTGTTCACGTATTTTTTCCATTGGAGTGCCTGAAATATTCCCAAGATGATCAGAAGTTTCAGGCAAAAGCCCCTCTGCTTCTTTTTGAACTCGAAATTTAAGTAATTCATTTTGTGTAGTAGCGAATTCTTTACTTTTTTTCCTTGCTTCCGTCCGAGATTTTAGGGCTTCAAGTGCAAGAGACATATACCGTGATTCATTGAGATCTCGTGCATCAGGGTGTTCTTCACACCACTTATCCCACTGACTAACATCAGTAAAGTTTTTTATTTCAGGATTGTGTTCCGAATAATATTCAAAATCATTCGCATAAAGTTGTGCTTTTTCTGGATACTGTGCCGCAAAGTTTTGACGCCCAAAAAACATTTCCCGACTATTCGCCCGATTCCATGCTTCCATAGATTTTGGATTGTCGCTATTTGTTCTTACTGTTGCAAGTTCTTTCATTTTTCGATATGCAGGATCATCAGTAATTCTTTCATATTGACGTTTATTTTCATTATTTCTATATTGCAAAAATTTATCAGGATATTTTTCTCGAAATTTTTCCATGACAACTTCTTTTAATGACTTTTTTGCAGGATTATTCGGATCACCGAGTTCTACAATATCAAATTGAGGAGTTCCCCAAATATCTTTATATTTCAAATTTTCCGCCTGAAGCATTTGTTCAAAATCTGGATCATTCTCAATATATTGAGGGTCTTCTGCTTCACTCTCTACAATATCTGCATCCACACCATGTTCAAATTGTTTTTCTGATTGCGGAACTTGCGGTCTTGATTCTTCTTCAAAAGACATAAAAAATAGAGAATAATATTGTATAAGTATAAACCTTTCATCTATAAAATGCAAAAATAAAGGAACTGCCATAAAAGCAGTTCCTTTTGTCTCACCCTACCCTTTTCGATGTAAGGAGAGGAATGTATCCGATTACTTGTTTCCAGCACGACTTGCGCGTACACGGTCATTTTCTGTCAAAAACTGTTTGCGAAGACGGATATTGTTTGGTGTAATTTCAAGGTATTCATCTTCGGTCATAATTTCCATACCACGCTCCAATGTAACTGGCAAAAATGGAGTGAGGATAATAGCATCGTCAGATCCACTGGCACGCATGTTAGTCAATTGTTTTCCCTTTGTAGGGTTCACCGCCATGTCATTTCCTTTGGCAACGTTTCCAATAACCATTCCTTCATACACATCCGTATTTGGACCAATATAGAGTGATCCACGTTCTTGAAGGTTCCACAGTGAATAGCCAAGGGCCTTTCCTGTCACACTTGAAATCATTGAACCAACAGAGCGTTTTTCAATCGTTCCTACATGAGGTTTGAATCCAATCACACGAGATGCGAGGATTCCTTCACCACGTGTATCCATGATAAATTCTCCACGGTATCCAAGAAGTCCACGAGTTGGGATTTCAAAAATAATACGTGTCATGTTTCCAGTGGTTTGCATGTGGGTCATGTTTCCCTTGCGCTTACTCATTTTTTCAATCACAACACCCATAAATTCTGTTGGAACATCCACAGTTGCTTCTTCAAAAGGTTCCAATTTTGTATTCCCATCCATTTTGATAATAACCTGAGGCTGAGACACCTGAAGTTCGTACCCTTCGCGGCGCATATTTTCGAGGAGGATTGCAATATGCATTTCTCCACGACCATAGACTTTGTAATGATCAATGGCATCAAAATCAATTTTGAGTCCTACGTTGACTTCGAGTTCTTTTGTCAAACGTTCTTTGAGCTGACTATTGGTTACAAATTTTCCATCTTTTCCCGCAAAAGGTGAACTATTGATAAGAAAGTTCATCGCGATTGTTGGTTCATCTACTGTAATCGCTGGCAAAGGTTCCTGTGTATCATTGGCACAAATAGTTTCTCCGATATAAATATCAGAAATTCCGGCAACCATCACAATATCCCCTGCTTCCGCCTGAGGAACTTCTTTACGATTTGTTCCATGAAAACTATAAATTTTTGTAATGTTTCCAGTACGTTTTTCACCATCTGGTTTTTTGATCACAACTTTATCTCCTACTTTCATGATACCTTCATAAATACGTCCTACTGCCATACGACCAAGAAAGTTGTCGTAAGCAAGGTTAAAAGGCTGCATGCGGAAAGGCACAGCAATATCGTGAGGAGCTGCTGGGACATGAGACAAAATCATGTCGAGAAGTGGTTCGAGGTTGTCTGACTCGTCTGTCAATTTGAGTTTGGCAACACCGGTTTTTCCGATAGCAAATACTGTTGGAAAATTGAGCTGTTCATCGTTGGCACCAAGATCCATAAAAAGTTCGAGAACCTGGTCATGTACCACATCTGGTTGTGCTGCTGGTTTATCGATTTTATTGATTACTACGATTGGCTTGAGACCAAGTTCCAAAGACTTTTTGAGTACAAATTTGGTCTGAGGCATTGGACCTTCCTGAGCATCCACAATCAAAAGCACAGAGTCAATAGAGCGCAAAACGCGTTCTACTTCTGATCCAAAGTCTGCGTGGCCTGGAGTATCTACGATATTTACCTTCACATCTTTATAAAAAAGAGAGGCATTTTTGGCATAAATAGTAATACCGCGCTCGCGTTCAAGTGCATTACTGTCCATACTTACTGTTTCATCAGTGACCATACCTGTTTGACGCATCAAAGCATCGGTCAAGGTAGTCTTGCCGTGGTCTACGTGGGCGATAATGGCGATATTACGAATTTCCATATTGTCTAAAAAAAAGGCGTTTTCGCCTAAAACTAAAAAAATTTAAGAGGTGGCTATTATAGCCTAATTAGGGGTTTTTGTCAAACTTATACTGAGGAACTTTTTGAAAATGCCACAATTCTTTCCAGCCCAGATCTCCACTAAAAGCATCAAAAATTTGGGCTTTATTCTCTAGGGCAGTAATAATATTGGTCCTATGCATAAAAGTTCTCAAATCCTTGTGGCAATTTTGAATCACGCCAAAGTTAAAATATTCGTAGGTTCCACGATACTGAATACTCATTGATACC
>CAZQRI010000049.1:0-6524 GCA_964595805.1 uncultured Gammaproteobacteria bacterium | reverse complement strand
GGACTCTGGGAACTGGTCCCAGTCCCTCAAAATCTCTTGAAGCCGTTTGTACCAGGCATCCTCGTCGGGGATCCAGGTACAACGTTCTTCGCCCCTGCTCTTGGCGTAGGCGTTGAGGAAATCAATAGCGAACCTCGTGTCGCTAATCTCCCAGGCGAATTCTGTGTACTTGTTTCGACGTATCACAACATTGTACCTTTCCGTACGCAGAGCGTCTGCGTCGAGAGGATTGTCATCGCTTTGCGGTCCTGCGTGGGGAATGCCCAAGAGGGCGTCGGCGAGGCGGTCGCAAAGATTTTCGAAAAAACTCATCAACTTTCTCCCATGACTCCAAGGATAGGAAAGAACGATATCCGATACTATAATAAAAAAGCTCTTTTGTCAAGAAGAGGGGATTTTGTTATACTCAGGTCATTATGATACTTATATTCTTTTGTTTTCTCTTTCTTTTGGGACTTGTATTTGGAAGTTTTATTGCTGCTTGGGTTTCGCGGGCACACCATGAAATGTCTATTTGGTTTGGAAGATCGCATTGCCTGTCCTGTCAGTATACTTTGCAGCTGCAGGATCTGGTCCCCGTCTTGAGTTTTTTGATATTACAAGGAAAGTGTCGCAAGTGTGAAACCCCAATTTCCAAACATTATTTTTTCACAGAGCTTTTGACGGCGCTCATATTTGTTTTTCTGGGCTATTTTTATCAGGCGAGTTTTTTGTTTGTACCGTCTCAATTTATTTTTGCTCTTTTGGCGTCGATATTTTTGATTGCTATTTTTGTTTCGGATTTTTTGTACCAAGAAATACCTTTTGGCATGACAATCTTTCCTGCCCTTATGCTTGGTTTGCTTGCTTTTGGGTTAGGTCTCATGGACTGGAAAAATATGCTCCAAGGGGCTATAATAGCCGCAGGGTTTTTTCTTCTGCAGTATGTGATTTCGAGAGGAAGGTGGATTGGATTTGGGGATGTGCTTCTCGGTGTTTTTATAGGGTTTGTTTTGGGTGGGCAAAAGACTCTACTCGCTTTGGCACTTGCTTATATGAGCGCAGCCTGTATTTCTTTGATTTTGCTGGCGAGCAAAAAAATTGACCGCAAAACAGCAGTTCCCTTTGGAACCTTTCTATCTATTTCAACTTTTGCGGCGATGCTCTACGGAGAAAAAATAATTACTTGGTTTTTACATTTATTATATTTGTAACATGTCACAAATATAAGCTCATTCGTTCGGAACTAAAATCTTGTTTGGAAAAATTCTGTATAAATACAACTTTTTTCCTCACAATGTTTTACTTCACTCACTCATTTCGCTTATGAATAAAGATTTAGAAAAAAAGGTAGAGCGACTTCGCGATCAGATCAATGATTTGCGCTATCGCTATCATGTGCTCAATGATCCAGAAGTAACCGATGCCATGTACGATGGGCTCATGAGTGAACTCAAAAAAATTGAGGCAGAATTTCCCGAGATTGTAACGCCAGACTCACCAACACAGCGTATTGCTGGGAAACCACTCGATAAATTCAATAAGATTACGCACCAAGTGCCACAGTGGTCTTTTCACGATGCCTTTGACGAAGAGGATATGGCAGACTGGATGGAACGCAATCTCAAGATGCTTGAAAAAGAACTTGGAAAACGTCCGAATGATGTAGAATATGTTTGTGAACTCAAGATCGATGGACTCCATATGGTTTTGATTTATGAAAATGGAAAATTGAAAACGGCTGCAACACGTGGAGATGGAAAAGTAGGAGAAGATGTCACACAAAATGTACGTACGATTTTGTCGGTACCACTCGAAATCAATGAACCACTGGACCTGATTGCCGAGGGAGAAGTATGGCTCGCTGCGGATATGCTCGAGCGTATTAATGTTGAACGTGAAAAAACTGGCGAAATTCCTTTTGCCAATCCTCGTAACGCCGCGGCTGGAACGATTCGTCAGCTTGATTCGGAGGTTGTCGCCGCACGAAAACTGTCACTGACAAGTTATGACATTTCCTATATCAAACCAGAACGGGATTTGAGCAGTCAAGAAAAAGAACTAACACTTTTGAAAAAATTAGGATTTTTGACCGATGCAAATTGGAAAGTGGTAAAAACATTGCCAGAGATTTTGGAGTTTCATGACTATTGGAGCAAAAATAAACATTCACGGCCTTTTTGGGTGGATGGTGTGGTGATCAAAATTAATCAAAGAAAATACCAAGATATTTTGGGTTATACGGGCAAAGCCCCTCGTTGGGGAATTGCTTTCAAATTTCCTGCCGAACAGGGGACGACTCGTGTCAAAGATATTTATGTACAAGTAGGACGAACAGGAGCATTGACTCCGGTCGCCCTTATGGAACCAGTGAAACTTGCAGGGACAACAGTGACTCATGCAACGCTCCACAATTTTGATGAAATTCGACGATTGGGAGTGAAGATCGGCGATATGGTGGTGGTTGAAAAAGCAGGGGATGTGATTCCAAAGATTGTTCGAGTGCTTGAAAAAATGCGAAGTGGTGAAGAAAAAGGAGTTGCCGAGATTCGCAAGTGTCCGATGTGTGGCAGTGAAGTGGAGCGAAAAATTATTTCCGATAAAAAACAAGGTGAAAGTGCCGCGCTCTACTGTATGAACAAAAATTGCTATGCGCAGGAGCTTGAACGTATTCGACATTTTGCAAGTAAAAAAGCCTATGATATTGATGGGCTTGGAGAAAAAATTGTGGAGCAACTTGTTGACGAGGGGCTCATCAAAAATATTGCAGATTTGTTTACGCTTGAAAAAGGGGATCTTGAAGTGCTTGAAGGATTTGGACCAAAATCAGCAGAAAATTTGATTGCTGCTATCAATGCAAGTAAATCTGTCACATTGCCACGATTTATTTTTGCACTTGGTATTGAACATGTTGGCGAAGAAACCGCGATTCGTTTTGCAAAATATTTTAAAACATTTGAACAATTTTCGCAGGCAAGTCTTGAGGAGCTGATTGCTGTAGATGATGTTGGTCCACGAGTCGCAGAATCCGTGATTGCGTTTTTCAAAGAAAAAGAAAATCGAGAGCTTGTAGACGCACTCTTTGAAAATGGAGTGAAAATTCAAAAAGTACAAGAAGCAAAAAGTAATAAATTTGAAGGGAAAACATTTGTCTTTACCGGAACACTCGAGACAATGAGTCGAGATGAAGCGCAAGATTTGGCGCGATCACTTGGTGGCGAAATATCTGGATCAGTGAGTAAAAATACGACCTATGTAGTAGCAGGGGAAAGTGCTGGCAGTAAACTTGAGAAAGCTCGGGCCCTTGGGGTGGAAGTTTTGACGGAAGAAGAATTTCTCAAACTTGTACAATAAATTTTTGAAATAAAAAAAAACGTCTTGTGGACGATTTTGAAAGATGAGTGAAGTGGCCCCGTCGGAAGGATGTTTCACTCGGTCGCGTGTAGGGCGGACACGCAACGAGCATAGCTCACAAGGCGAGACGCGGCGTCGGGCACACGCCTGGCGTCTTCTGGGTCCCCACCCAGGGGGTCGGGCATACGCCCCCAGGTTCGATTGGGCCAGTTGGAGGCCACTGTGAGTTGTCAACGGTTCCTTCCGACGGGAGCCAAGATTCTTTTACCATAAACCTTCCTTTCTGTCAATAGGTGTGGTGTGAATAAATTCCCACCTATCCCTTGACGGCATAATTATAATTTGGTAGGATAAGAGTATAAGAACTTAACCACCAATTATATGGCCAAAGAAGACAAATATGGACTGCGAGAACTGCATACAGAGTTTCCAAATGATGACGCTTGTCTTGAATATTTGTTTGATACTCTCCATAACCGTAAATGCTCTTGTGGAGGCTCATATAGCCGTGTAAAAGGCAGAAAGAAGTTTCAATGCTCCAAGTGTCGTTTTCAAATTGCCCCTATGGCTGGTACTATTTTTGAGAAGTCTAGCACCCCACTCACTCTTTGGTTTCACGCTATCTTTATCTTTTCAAACGCCAAAAGTGGTATTTCCTCAAAACAAATGGAGAGACAGCTCAATGTTACCTATAAATGTGCCTACCGCATTTTAAAGCTTATCAGAGAGTCTCTAAAACAAGATATATCCAAGCTCCGAGGGAATGTAGAAGTAGATGAGGGATTTTTTGGAGGACACGGAGACGGAGGAAAATACAATGAAAATTACAGTGATGTGATGAAAAAGAAAGCCAAAGTTATTACAGCCGTTGAAAGAGGTGGAGAAATGAGAGCAAAAAAAGTAGCTGATTTAACAGCTACTACAATAGGTCAATTTTTAGATGAGAACGTACAGGTACAGAATACTCGCCTGATGACTGATGAGAATAACCGCTACCACAATGTAGCTTTAGGATATAACCGCCAAACAGTGAACCACAAGAAGAAAGAATTTGTCCGTGGAGATGTCCACGTCAACAATGTAGAATGGTTTTGGGGACACGTCAAAAAGTCTATCCGAGGAACCTATAAATCTATTTCAAAGGAGCAGTTGCAGGCTTATCTTGACGCTTTTGTCTGGCATTATAACAATCGACACAACGACAGGCAGAGGTTTGCTTCTTTATTGAACGCTTTACTATCTGCTTAAGATTGTTGAAAAAGTGAGATTTTTGAGTATTGTATTTTTCCATAATGCTGATATAATATACTATATAAGGTTAAAATACAAATATATGGGCAAAGAATATAATAACAAACTAACTAGTTTTCTTCTTTCTTTACAAAAAGATTTGAAGGATAGAAAAATTGATGAAGAGCAATTTAATTTTTTGCTTGGTGTATTTTTTAAAAATGAAATGAATCAGTTTATTAAAGATGAGTTGGATGAGTTGATTCCACAAGAAGAGAGTGATAAACAAAAAATGACATTGTTATCGTATAAAAAGAATAGTAAACTAACATATGCCTGAACTACCTGAAAATACCAAAGATTTAACAACCATTAGCAATACACAACAAAACCCAGCTTCAAGTGGAAGACCTTTGATAGATGAAACTGTTACGGCACATCTACTGCAAATTTTTGGTAATCAAGGTCAACAATACGTTCCAACACAGGCACAAGTTGACAAAATTATCGGTTTACAAGAAAAAGGAATGGACTACACACATAAAGAAAGAACAAATTTTTCCCCAAAACAAAAAATAGAAGTTGGTGTCTTTGCAGGGGTTATGGTCGTGTTAGTTGGTATGTTTATCTTTTCTGTGTATAAAGTTCCTGAATATAGTGGAGAAATCATTTCTGGACTTATCGGACTTATTTCAGGTGGTATAGGTGGATATGGATATGGTTCTAAAAAGAAAGGAAAAGAAGAATAAAAGTTGAGATAAAAACAGCCTTTCAAAAAAGCTGTTTTTTTATTTTAAACCAAATATTGACACATTGTGTAAATTTAGTTTATACTGAGTATATGATAAACACCCCTTAATGAAGGGCAGGAGGCTGGACAATCTGTTTGTGTTAGGCGAACCATTAAGGTTATGGCTATCCACAGACGATCCAGTTGAGACCCGCACTTCACTAAGAGGTGTTTTTTATTGTTGTGTTCTTTGTTTTACTCTATATTCTGCTCTTCCGATAATCTCAATTCTATCTCTTGAAATCAGATAAGATAGAGCACTTTGTACTTGTTGACCACTAAGTTCTACACTATATTTTTCATTTATCCTTTTTATAATAGATGCCTTTTGTGTACCAGAAGCGTTTTCGTGTATTGCTTCAAATACCTTTTCAGCTACCGAAAATCCGTCTGGCAATGGAATTGCAGTTTTTTCTTCTTTTTGAGGGTCGAGGATTTCTTTGAGGTCGGCTTCAAGTTTTTGAATCTGTGCCTCAATCTCTCTCACTTTTTGTCTTTTTTGTTCAAAATTTAATTTTGCCATATATACTTTCGTTAACAGTACCTACTGTACAGTATAAACTGTTGTCTGTCAACTTTCTTTCATTTATAACGAAACGTTACAAGAAATTGCCCACATAAGGCAATTTTTTAGTTTTGTTGCTCTTTAGGTTCTCACTTATCCACAAGAAATGCACCAGTTATGCCCTGTTGGGATAGGTGGGAATAAATTCGTTTTCTTGCCTGAATTATTAAAATCCAGTACAATAGATCCACTATGAAACTTGTTATTAAAGATATTGAAGATTTGGCAAAATTGGCCAGACTCGACCTCACAGAAGAAGAAAAAAATCGCTATGCCGAGCAACTTTCGCTTATTTTTGGTTATATTGAAATGCTCTCGGAAGTGAATACCGATGA
The DNA here is from genome assembly GCA_964595805.1 of uncultured Gammaproteobacteria bacterium. Lineage (GTDB taxonomy): Bacteria > Patescibacteriota > Patescibacteriia > Magasanikbacterales > UBA922 > CAYTKU01. The sequence goes on along the minus strand of CAZQRI010000049.1, from coordinate 271 downwards.
TATTCCCGAGACTTGTCAGGTGACAGGGCTTCTTGACGTCACTCGACCCGATGTTGCTGTACCACAAGATCGTGAAAAACTGGATAAACTTATTGCCTGTTTTCCCGAACGTCAAGCACGTTTACTCAAGGTAAAAGCAGTATTTAAAAAACAGAGTAATGAAATATGAATTTGAATGAACTTACAATTAGCGAGGCGCAGCAAGGCTTGAAAAACAAAAGCTTTTCTTCGTTTGAATTGACCGAAGCCTGTCTTGCCCGTATTGGCGAAC
>CAZQRI010000048.1:0-6557 GCA_964595805.1 uncultured Gammaproteobacteria bacterium | reverse complement strand
AACCCTTTTCTTTTCCCGAACTTAACGCACGCATACGAGCGATCTTACGCCGCTCCGAACAAGTTATTGAAAATGTTCTTCATATTGATGATCTTATCCTTGATTCTCAAAAACATGAAGTACACCGAGATGGCAAAGAAATTTACCTGACCAAAAAAGAATTTATGATGCTGGAATTTCTTATGCGCTCCCCCGGTCGGGTTATATCACGAGGAGAAATTCTTGAACATGTATGGGATATTCATGCAGACCCATTTAGCAACACAATTGAAACACATATACTGTCTCTGCGAAAAAAAATTGATAGTGAAGGAAAGACAAAACTTATCCACAATCTCTCTGGCCGAGGATACAAAATTGGGCTCAAAAAATAATTTTTGAGCTTTTTTTTATAAAAACTTTATTTTTTCTTTAGAAAAACTTTATCTTTAATAGAGTATACTAAGAATATACATAGGACTCAGAACTTTGATGGCAATACAAAAGCAATTTTTTGTAATGCACCAAAATTGTAAGTCTTAATGTATAAGGGGGATATGTTTATACCACAAACGAATAATTCTGAAACAGAAGAACTCTTAAAAAAAATGTTTCTTGAATTCCAAAATCTAAAAGCAAATAACCATACAAAAAAATATGACAGTGAAATCAAACACTTGAGTCAAATATACCTCTTTGCAGAATTTGGTAAACTCACGTCTGGTCTTTTTCATGACCTTGTCAGTCCCCTCACCGCTATATCTCTTCAAATTGAAGAACTCAAACTTCAACATAACCACCCAAAACGTATTCAAAACCTAGTCGATCAAGCATTTCACGCTACCAAACACCTTGAAAATTTTCTTAAAAATATCCGCAAACAAATACAAAATCAAGAAGAAAAAGAAAAATTTTCACTCAGCGAAGAAATATCTCAAGCACTCCTTATTGTCGCCCACGAGGCCAATCGTCTCAATGTCCATATTACAAAAAAACTTCCAAAAGAAAGTACTTTTTTTGGAAACCCAATAAAATTCAACCAGATGATCGTCAACCTTCTCAGCAATGCCATAGATGCCTACGAAGAAATATCCGGAGAAAAGCATATTGAAATTCACCTCAAAAAAATAAAAAATGACTGGGAACTCCAAGTCATTGATTTTGGGATTGGCATTCCAGAAGAACAAAAACAATATATTTTTGACCCTCTTTTTACAACCAAAAAAAGCAGCAAAGGTGTCGGTATTGGCCTTTGTATTGTAAAATACAAAATAGAACGAGAATTTTGTGGAAGTATTGAAGTAAGAAATTCAAATCCTCAAGGGACGACCTTTATCCTCCGATTTCCTCACACAACAGAATAAAGTTTTAATTTTCCTGAGACTTTGTGTATTTTTCCCACATGGCCTGAAATTCTTTGGATTTTTTGAGAAGTTCATTGAAAGAACCACTTTCTTTTATTTTTCCCTTCTCAAAGAGATAGATAGTATCAAAAAGCGGCAAGAGATGAAGGCGGTGAATCGAAGAAATAACAACTTTATCTTTGAATTCAAAAAAAATATTTTCATAAATCTGCCTTTCATTGCGGGAGTCAACACTACTGGTAGGTTCGTCAAGAAGTACAATCTCTTTATCAACAGATGCCAAAAGCCCACGAGAAAGCGCCAAACGCTGTTTCTCTCCCCCACTCAGATTCACACCCTTCTCCACAATAGATGAGTCAAACTTTTTTGGAAGACGATTGGCCACTTCAGTAAACCTGGCCATATTGGTAAACTTTTTAATATAGTCCAAACTGTGAGTTACCCCTACCGTAATATTTTCTTTGATTGTCGTAGCAAAAATTTCTGGATCCTGTGGAATAAGTGCAATTTCTGAGCCAAGAGACAAAAATCCATGTGGCAGTTTTACTCCATCGAGAATACAGTCAACGCGCTGAGGTTCGTACAGACCACGAATAATTTTGAGAGTGGTTGTCTTTCCACTGCCACTTTCTCCGATAAAAGCAATTTTTTCACCCGAGTGAATAGAAAATTGAATATTACTCAGATGCGTACTCCCTTCTTTTCCATGATAAGAAAAACGTAAATTCCCTACTTCTAGTTTTTTCCAAGAAGAAGCCAACTCAATTTCTTGTATCTTTTCCTTTTCTTTAAATTCTTTGGAAATTTCTTCGGCATTCATAATCATGGTTTTTTGTTCCACAATATCTCCATACATGTAGGCAAAGGTATAAAATATACCCACAATACGACTCACATATTCATAGAGCAGATACACGGTTCCAATAAGAATCACATTCCCCGCCTTCACATTGATAAAAAAATAAGAAAACATTACCAAAACCATAGTAACCGAAGCACAGACCGAAACCAAAAACCATTTGATTTCATTGAGCTTTGAATGTTTTGAATACAAAGTAAAAGGCTGCAATATTTTTTTCCAGATAGATTTCATCACAAGTTTTTCAATGCGCAAAATAATAACCGTTGTAATGTTACTAATCACGTCATAAATACGAGCAGCGATACTGTTTTCTTTTTTGTACAATTCGGAAAGTTGTACAATAAGAATTTTGTCTATTTTTAAAATAAGAAGTACGGTAAAAATAAGCATGGCAAGCAATATATAACTTGCATGAATATTGTAGTAGACAAGAACAACATAGGAAACAAGAAACTTCATGAGCGTAGAAATAACCTGAAATGTCTCACGAGAAAAATGAAATAAAGCTGTTGTTCCTTTTCCAATCTTATCAATAGTATCACCCGAATGATGGTCTGTATGCCAAGAAGCAGGAAGATTCATAGTCCCCTCAAGAAGATACTTTCTATAATTTGCACTTACAAAAAAAGCATTGTTGATCTCAAGAACACGTGATGGACCATGAAATGCCCAGGCCACAATCTGAATAACAATAAAGAGTGACAGATACAATCCCAGTGTAGGAAGTGTTGCCGCACTCACACCCTGTGTCTGGATATTATTGAGAACTTTTGCAACGACCATAGGTTCGAGGAGCCAGACCACTTGACCACAAACAGACAAAAACACAAACAAAACAACATTTCGTTTGTTGCCGATTGAATATTGCCACATTTTGGCAAAGAGAAAAAAGATTGGATTATTTTTGAAACGCATTTATACAAAATAAAAAATACTCACCCGAAAGTGAGTATAGTATACCAAATTATTTGTGTTTTTTATAGACTCCTTTTTTGAATACCACAAATGGAAAGACAATAAACAATAAAGCCAAAACAACAAAGGCTTCTTTTAAAAATCCAAGATACACAAGTGGAAGTAAACATAACAGTACCAGTGTTCGACCAATATTTAAAAATATCTCTCGTGAAATCCAAGTACTCGCAGTGGTATTTTCTCTATCAAAGACAATGTTTGACTGAATAGGATTCAGCATGGTGGAAACAAATTTAAAAAGAACAACCAAGAGAACAACAGACCAAAAACTTTGTGTAAAGTAGAGTAAAAGTAAAATGATCCCGGCAAAAGAAGAAAGTGGCCAAATAAATTCCAAACGCTTTTTCTTTTTGTCGGATAGTTTGGCAATTAAAAAAGAAAAAGAAACAGATAGCAAGGCAATTGAAGAAAGCAAAATACCAAAATCAAAGGCTCCACGAACAAAGGTAAGCAAATACAAACTCAAAAGAAGATTGGAAGCGGTTGGGAGAGCACCATCGATCATAACAATCGTGCGAAAGCCTTGTATATCCTCAAAAATTTCTTGGATTGAATAGCGATATACTTCTTTTTTTACAAATTTTATAAGATAAAAAGTAAGTCCCAAGAATACCAAGGCCAAAAGCACAAAGGGAGAAAGCCCCAAACGAGAAAATAAATATCCTCCGATAATTGGAGCCAAAACTCCAACCACAACCCCAATAGACCAATAACTGGTCATGCGAGAAAGCTTTTTGCTTGTCTGTGTACTTTCAAAAAACAAGATGTTATAAGGAGTAAAAAACATAATAGCCCCCGTCACCTTGAGTATGGTATAGGGAATCAAAAGAGTGAGCGGAAGAAGTGGAAACAAAAGCAATATCAAGGCACAAAAAACCAAAAGAAAACCAAAACGCAAATCTCTTTGGCTCGAAAATTGTTTTTTGACCAAGATAAGAAAAATAGAAAACAAATATCCAAGAGCCTCGGCCAAAATAATATATCCAAAATTGAGGTGGCTTTTTACAAAATAGACATACAAAAGTGAAATAAAACCACTATTCACAATCATATATCCTACCTGGAGCCACCATACCCGAAATTGTTTTTCCAAAAAAGATTGAAACATAGTCTAATAATCCTTTTTTGTAGGAAGAGATATTTCCCCAAGCTTCATCAATAATTTTTCCAAAGGTTCTGGAGAAAGAGAAGAAGCAATGGCCAAGTAAGGATTTTGTCCATGCACAAAATAAAGCGTATACGATCCCCCATACTTATGCGTATGGTTAAACGTACTTTGAGCGTTTTTTGGGAAATAAAAATAATCCTCGCTACTGAGTACAAATCTCTCAACTTCCTTATATTTTTCTTTACGAATGACAGCCCGAGATTGTAAATCAATACTAAAAAAGTTGCTCCTTCGATCAATAGCAGTCACCAAACGATTGTGTATCACGACTCGACGGAAAAAAAGAAAAAGCCCAAGAGTGACAACAATTGATAAGGAAAAAAATACAGGAAAAGATAAAATGTTTTTGAAAAGAAACTCCAAAAGAGTCAATATAAAAGGAAAAGCCAGCAAATGCAAAAAAAATAAAACTACCGAGCTTGCAATAGGATCATTTCCATAGGCACTATACAAAATATTATTGTGAATAAGAATTTTATTTTTATCCGAGTCTTGCCACAATGTTTCTGACATACGTTACTATAAAAAATGACTGTTCTAGTATACGGGAAGAAAGATATTTTTTCAATAATAAAAAACAGAGCTTATTACAGCTATGTTTTTACTCGCAGGCCATTGTGGAGGAAGTTGGAACTATTTTGAAAGGAGAAAAGGGATATGTTTATATTCCAAACTTTACTCATTCCTAGTCCCCTAGCCTACTCACTATTTATTTCAACCTCTGTCCCTTTGTTTTATTTTCTAAGCTTAAAACTTTCTTTGTCACATCTTCAAGAAGTTCTTTATCATATTCATACTTCATCCAACCAAATTTTGAGGCTTGATCCTTGAATGGGATCAACACTTCCTTTGTAATATCCATTAAACTGAACATCCACTTTGTGCGTGTGGGGGTTTCGTGATACTTCGTCAGTAGTGTAGTATTAACATGTTTAATAATATTATGAATCAGTTCAATAGTAAGATCTATAGCTCCTGATTTCCAAAGGAGTTCATTAATCTTTAACTTCTGTTTTTGACTCAATTTTTTAAACAAAGACACATATAAAAACTTTTTCTCTTTTTTATCCAAAACGGATGAGTACATCGCTATCAAATAGGTAATATCAACTTTCCCCTCAGTAATATCGCAATGAGATACCCCTTTCATACCTTTACTCATTCCAGAAACTTCTTCCACAATAATATAGTCTCCAAGGTCATTTCGTACCATCTGAATAATCCCATAATACATACCAATTATTGGAGCGACAACATCAATCTCCGCTGCATTCATAATCTGTTCTTCTTTATCCCCTGCTTTCGTAGATAATTCCCCAATCGCTTCAAAAAATCCTCCACAAATCCCATAAATTCTTTGTAAGTATATTCGAAGCATTTCTTCCAAATTCTTCTTTTGGAGAAGCTTTTTCTTTTTTTCTGAATTAAACGTGAGTTGTAAATCAAAAACCTGTCCTTGGTACATTATATAATTATACTCATTCATTACTTTTGCTAAAGAGTCTGATATCTGTTTATTTTCCGCAGCAATAATAAAGAGATATTTGAGTGTCAATAAATGACCTAATAAACCAGTATATATGGCATCTCTTCTGGAAAATGCTTTCCAAACCGTCTTGGAACGCTGTCTCATTTCAGAATTATCGAATACATCATCTAATGCATAGGTATTCATCCAATTGTATAATTCTATTACTGCGCCAATATCATAAGGGAAAGATTCTGATTTGATCGAGCGAGCTTCCGAAACTACATGATGGTTTACTAAGTCATACAACTCAAAAAATAATTCCGGTCTTACTTTTTTGATACCTGAATGTCTATTTTTTACCTCTGCGAAAGGTGGTATTAAAGAGTATTCTAAACAATCCAAGATATAATTTTCCTTTTTGTTCCAAACTTTTATCACCGCTGAAATTGCTGAATCAATCCCCTCTTCAGAAAGAGATTTTTTAAACAACTCCGAAATATATCTTTCTATTGCACAGACTACCAGAGCATCTTCGTCTGACGTAAATTTTAAATCCTCCAAACTATTCAATTTTTCAACTACTTTTTTATGAGGTGCACTCTCTGTAAAAATTATATCCGATAAACTCTTTCTACTAAAAAGTTCTCGAGCTCTTTTATCTACTTCATAATTAATAACTCCTGAACGTGAGTAAATCGATCTATAATAATTATCTAAGTATTCAATTACTTTTGTTTC
>CAZQRI010000047.1:0-6706 GCA_964595805.1 uncultured Gammaproteobacteria bacterium | reverse complement strand
AGTTTGGAGCTTGGAGTTTGAATTTGGGAGTTGCGTTCTATCGAACTTCAAACTGCTTTTGCTGCGAGTTATAAACCTTTGGTTCTTGGAAAAAGTATTATTGGTTTGAATCTTGGTAAAGTTGCGGGGGCCTCACTTACTCCAATGGGATTCAATGACGCTCTTGCAAAAATTGAAGCCGAGGCCGCATAGTTTTCTCTCAAAAATATTGTATCTATGCCTGCAGAATTTGAATTTCATGCGATTGGTACGAGTTGGAAAATAGATATTCTCGACGAAGTTTCTCAGCAAGAAGCTTCGTTTTTGCAAAAGACAATTCAAGATCGAATAGAAATTTTTGATACCAATTATTCGCGTTTTCGTGAAGATTCGCTTGTGAGTGAAATGTCACGAAGAGCAGGGACTTATACTTTGCCAGAAGATGCCAAGCCGCTTTTGGATATGTATCAAAAATTGTATCAAACTACAGGCGGAATGCTCACCCCTCTTATTGGAAAACTTATGGAAGAGACGGGCTATGATGCCAAATATTCTTTGATCCCAAAAGAATTACATCATCCTGCAAAGTGGGAAGATACTCTTGCATATAACTTTCCAAATCTGACACTCAAACATCCGGCACTTCTAGATTTTGGTGCTCTTGGAAAAGGCTATGCCATTGATATTGTCTCGGATATTTTGCGTGCAAACAATATACAATCTTTTACCGTTGATGCGGGTCAAGATATTTTTTATCAAAATAAAAAAAACGATATATTGCGTGTTGGTCTTGAAAATCCAGAAAATTTTGAAGAGGTGATAGGTGTGGTCGAACTACACAATCAAAGTATTTGTGGCTCGAGTGGATCACGGCGAAAGTGGAAAAATTTTCATCATATTATGCATCCCTTTGCACTCGAACCCGTGCGTCATATTGTGTCTACTTGGGCAGTCGCTTCGACGGCGCTCGAGGCCGATGCTTTGGCAAGTGCGCTTTTTTTTGTGCCAGGATCTTTTTTGAAAACAGAATATAATTTTGAATATGTTGTCTTGTATTCAAATTTTTCTGTAGACAAATCAGATGCCTTTCCAGGAGAACTTTTTCTCAAATAAAAAATCCCCAGAGTGGGGATTATTTTTTGCTTTTTTTGAGCTGTTCCATTTCTTTCATGATAATGCCGAGTTGACTTTCTACTTTTTCGATGAGGAGTTTTGTTCTTTCGTCGTCATCGTCTTCTTGAATTTCGTCCACATCTTCTTGAATCTCGTCTACGTCCTCTTGGATTTCGTCAACGTCTTTGGCGATCTCTTCGACATCTTCTTGGAGCTCATCAATATCTTTACTCACGACTTCTACGTCTTCTTGGATTTCATCGACATCTTTGGCGATTTCTTCCACATCTTCTTCGACAGCAGCGAGACTTTCGGTATTTCTATTGATACTCATTTGGATAAAAATAGCCAGATAAATTGCTTCGAGAGAGACGAGTGTTGTCAAAATGAGAAGAATATTATCAATGGTGAATCCAAAAAAATACAGTGCAAAGATTCCGACAAAAAGAAAGGTATGAACAAGAATAGAAGTAGTCGTACCTACCCATGCAGTAAACTTGTAGGAGAGCTCTTCCAGGGGGCTCAGTTTTCTGTTATGATTGGGAGACATAGGAGTCTATAGTATACCTTTTGTCTATGCGAATTGCAATAGTTTCTGACAATTTTTACCCAGAGCTTGGCGGTATTCAGGACTCTGTTTTGTCTTTGTCTCAGGAACTTGGTGTTCGTGGTCATATCGTGTGTTGTTATGTTCCACGTGCTGTTGCCAAAAATTTTGAAGTAGCCCATGTGCCCTTTGAAGAAATTGATTTGGGGAGGAATGTCACGATTGAACGCGTATTTTCTTTTCCCATAAAAAGTCCTACCAAACAATCTCGTCTTGTTATTCCAACAGGAAGATTGACTGCCTCTTTGAAAAAATTTGCACCAGATATTATTCATAGTCATACATTTTTTGGTCTTGGTTTGGATGCACGTTTGGCTGCCAAAAAACTCAAGATTCCATTTGTGGGGACCAATCATTGGGCGATTGCTGCCTTTGATAATTATTTTCCTCATCTGGAAAAAGTTTTTCAAAAATATTCTTTGAAGTTTGTGTCTTGGTATTACAATGCCTGTGTGCGAGTGAGCGCACCATCACATTCGGTTTTTGTGGAAATGCTCAAAAATAATTTTTCTGCGCCTTATCAAGTTATTTCCAATCCAATCGATACCGATGTTTTTCATGCTGTGACCCTGGCAGAAAAAAAGATTTTGAAAGAAAAATTGAATGTGCCAGAACATACGCTGGTTTATGCGGGTCGACTCGCAGAAGAAAAAAAGATTGATATGGTCATTCGTGCCCTTGCTCTTGTTCAAAAAAAATTTCCGGATGTTTTGCTCGCTATCGCTGGGCATGGGACGCAGAGGGCTCGTTTGGAGGCCCTTATTTCGGAACTGGCTTTGGAAAAAAATGTAAAATTTTTTGGGACTTTGGACAAAGCGCATTTGGCCGAGCTCTATCAAGCATCGGATGTGTTTACCATAGCTTCTTGCTCCGAAACTCAAAGTATGGTACTTTTGCAGGCTGCCGCAACAGGGCTTCCTGCTGTAGGAGTGAATGCTCGTGGTTTGGCTGAGTATATACAAAAAGAAAGTGGATTTTTGGCAGCTCCAGATACTGTGGAGGAATTTGCCGAACATTGTATATTTTTGCTCAAAAATCCGGATCAGCGTCTTGCCTTATCTGAGGGCGCTAAAAAGTATGCCCAAAAATTTTCTGTAAAAAATATTGTTGATCAATGGGAAGATTTTTATAAACAAAGTCTATGAAAATAAGTTTTGTGGTTCCAGCCTACAATGAAGAAAAGTATATTGCTCATTGTATTGAAGGGATTTTGAAAGAACTTGCTCGGGGTCAGTATGATGCCGAGATTATTGTGGTCAATAATGCGAGTAGTGATAAAACTGCCGAAGTGGCACAGAGCTATCCGCAGGTACAACTTGTCAATGAAATGCAAAAGGGTTTGTCACGTGCAAGGCAGGCAGGCTTTGCGGCTTCGAGTGGTGATTTGATTGCCAATATTGATGCGGATACGATTTTGTCTCCAGGTTGGATTGACAAGGTTTTGGCAGAATTTTCACAGAACAAAAAATTGGTGGCGCTTTCGGGTCCATTTATTTATTATGATTTTTCTGTTTGGAAAAATTTTGTGGTTCGTATTTATTATTATTTTGCCTACATTATTTATTTGTTTACGCGTTCCATGCTTCAGGGTGGAAACTTTGTTATTCGTCGTTCGGCACTCGAAGAAGTTGGTGGTTATAATTTGGATTTTGCTTTTTATGGAGAAGATGCCGAAATAGCAAGGCGTCTCAAGGCAGTTGGAAAAATAAAATTTACACTGTCTCTCCCGGTGTTTTCTTCGGGGCGTCGTCTTGCCAAAGAGGGTATTTTGACGATTGGTTTACGTTATGCTATCAATTATCTGTGGACAATTTTTTGGAAAAAGCCCTATACAACCGAGGTTTTGGATTTGGCTGAACCAAAGGAAAAGAAGTGATTTTTGAGGTATATTGACAGTCTGCTTTGCTTTTGATAAAATGTTCGCATCATAAATATTCGGAGGTAGCTCAGCGGTAGAGCAGGAGACTGTTAATCTCTTGGCCGCGGGTTCGAACCCCGCCCTCCGAGCCAATACAAAAACCAACCCATTAAGGGTTGTTTTTTGTCTTAATCTTGCTTTTTTCTTCAATATAGTGTAGAGTGAAAAAAGAAAATATTTAATTATTGAATGACTTGGTATATGGGTAATTTCAATCGAAGAGGCAGTTCTGACCGAGGACCAAAAACCTTTGCAAAGAAAAACTTTGGTGGACGAAGTTTTGAAGCTGGCAACAAGCCACAAATGTACGATGCTACTTGCAGTAGTTGTGGCAAAGACTGCAAAGTCCCATTTCGCCCAACGGGTAGTCGTCCAATTTTTTGTAGTATTTGTTTTGATCGTCAAGGTGACGAAGGGGCTCCACGTTCTTCTGAAAAAAACTTTGACCGACCTCGTTTTGGAGATAAACGTAAACGTGACTTTGACAAAGAAACAGTGGCTCTTGATCACAAAAATGCAGAGCACCTCAAAGCAGAGTTTGCTCGAATTCATGCCAAACTGGATATGATCGTACAAGCTTTGGAAATTCGTACTTTGAGTAAGCGACAAGAAGCTGAACTTGCCGAGGCTGGCGAAAATGGAGAAGTTGAAAAAGCTCCATTCAAAATGGCAAAGAAAGTTTCGAGTGGAAGAAAGTCTACAAAAAAGAAATAATTGACATTAAAAGTAAGATATTTTTTTGAAAAGCGCGAAAGAGTAATGGTCTTTAACACCATTACTCTTTTTGTATTGAGAGAGTAAAAGTGTTAGTATATCTACATATTTTTGTATTTCTTTCTGTATGAATGAAATTATTCATTTTATTATCGACCACAATCCGCTGATAAAATATGCACTTTTATTTATTATCTGTGCTATTGAAGGGCCTCTGATTACTCTTTTGGCTGGTTGGCTTTCTTTTTTGGGACAGCTTACAACTTGGATGGCTTTTTTGGTGGTTTTTGCAGGTGAAATTTTTGCAGATAGTATGTATTATTGTTTGGGACATTTTGGAAAAGAGAGGATTTATCGTTGGTTCCCAAAAATGTTTGGTGGTGCACGTGATAAAATTGAAAAATTCGAAAAAATGTTTCATCGACATGCAGGAAAAAGTTTGGTCATTACCAAGCTTACCCATGTGGGTGGAATTCCATGTCTTATTGGTGCTGGTATGGCTGGGGTTTCTTTTTCCAAATTTTCTTTTTATAACACCCTTGCCACTTTTCCCAAAATTGCAGCCTTATTTTTTGCGGGTTATTTTTTTGGTGCAGCAGCAGGAAAGATCAATCACTATTTGGAATATGGAAGTTTTATTGTAACGTTATTGCTTATTATTTTTGCTATCAATTATTTTTTTCTTATACCTTTTGCAAAAAAAAAGTTTCGAAAGAAGTCGTCCTAACTTATCCACAGACTTTAGAAAATATTTAGAAAAACTTTAGAAAAATTTGATAAAAACCTTATTTTTACTTTAGAATAAGCAAACATTGACAGGAGAATGAACATTCTTATATAATACATGCATAGAATATCTATTCTTCAATCATATGACACAGAATTTATACGAACAACGCAAAGAACAACTTCTCCAATACTATAGAGAAAACAAGCGCCTCCCTTCGTATAGTGAACTCACAGAGGTATTTGGTGTAAAGTCTACCGGATCACTCCATACCTATGTAGAAAAGTTTATTGAAGAAGGTTTGGTCGTAAAGAGCGACAATGGGAATTTGATTCCTACCCCAAAGCTGTATGGTGTCCGTATTCTTGGTACGATCCAAGCAGGGTTTCCGGCTCTTGCCGAAGAACAAGTTGTGGATGCAATTTGTCTCAATGACTTGTTGATTCACGATCCAAGTTCAACCTATCTCCTCAAGGTAGATGGAGACTCTATGAAAGACGTGGGAGTGATGCGAGGGGATATGGTTATTGTCAATCGCAGTGTAAATCCTCGCACCGGAGATATGGTAGTTGCCGAGATTGACTACGAATGGACTTTGAAATTTTTGATGAAAAAAGGAACGCAAATGTTTTTGCGAGCTGCAAACAAAAAATATCCAGATTTGTATCCAAAACAACAATTGCGGGTTGGGGGAGTAGTGACGGGAGTTGTTCGAAAATTTATCTAAGCAAAAAACAATTTCAATGATTTGCAAAAAAGCTCTGTACAAGCTTTTTTGTGTTTTTTTTGGATTGTGTTATCATAATTCAAGTGTGTGCCCATGTCGGGCAGGTGCTAGAAACCTGGTACTGGAGGGTTGATGAAGTCTATTTTTTTGGTATTTTGTCTGCACTGTCAGGATCCGATGCACGGGGTGATCGTCGGGGACGATGGTGGGTTCTCGTATCTCGAGGCCAACCAGATCCGTCCGCGGGACCCCTCGATGACGATCCTGGATCTGACGCTCGAAGGTGACCGGACCATCTCGCTCGTCGAGCAGCTGGTCGATCTTCCCTGGGGCAAGCGCGGGCTGCGCTACACCTTCGGGGCCCTCGTCTGCGGTGAGGGGCTCGCTGGTGAGTGCTGTGACGATTGTCTCGCGGCCTTCAAGGCCAATCGGGGCAAGATGCTCGTCAAGCACCCGCTGGCGAAGAAGCGCGTCGAGGAGTCTTCCAACAAGGTCGTCCCGATGGAGAAGTGGCGGGCCACGGAAGGTCGCAAGAACGGCCTCCCGCAGGAGGTCACGCGTCGGGATCTCCCCGACAGCAACCGTCAGCGTGGGCGCCAGGGTAAGCCCCCGCACATCAAGAACGCGGGGCGGACGGCGGGCCAGGCGCGGGCCGGTCGGGGCTAGAGTTCGGCACACAGCATAAGTCGCCACATATCGTGGCGCAAGTCGGTCCTTGGGTGTACGACTTTCAAAATTCACACCCCCCAGCAAATCTGTTTCTCTGTTGTTTCTTGAAAGTATGTCCGAATAATACTGCGAAATATTTTGAAAATAAAAGGGCTTGTTTTTTGTATTTCTCCAACAGGAGATTTTTTTTATTTGTGGTATACTATGTATGTTATGAAAAACTTTTTCAAAAAATGGCAGATAGAAATTTTG
>CAZQRI010000046.1:2947-6731 GCA_964595805.1 uncultured Gammaproteobacteria bacterium | reverse complement strand
TCTATACTCCAGAATTTGGTGGACACAAGCCAGAAAATTTTGAATTTGCCAAATATATCAAGCCCAAGCTCAGTTATGGGAATTCTGCCTATCTTTCGGGAATCCAAAAAGAATTGGCAGATTTTGATGTGCTTCATTTGCACTATCCATTTTTTGGGACAGCAGGCATTGCTCGAAAATGGAAATTGAAACATCCAGAGAAAACACTGGTGATTACCTATCACATGGACCCTCGGGCACCAAGTTGGAAGGGTCTGGTTTTTGCCATGTATGCCAAGATTTGGATGCCCCGAATTTTGCGTGCGGCAGATGCGATTATTGGCAGTACTTTTGAGTATATTGAAAGTAGTGATGCGCGAAAAATATTTTTGGAAAATAAAAGTAGATGGCACGAAATTCCTTTTGGCGTCGATAGTGAACGTTTTGCGCCTCGGCAAAAACCAGTGGCACTTTTTGAAAAACACAATTTGAATGTGGAGAGTCCAACGATTTTGTTTGTTGGTGGAATGGATGTGGCCCATGCCTTCAAGGGAATCACGATACTCCTTCAGGCTTTTCAAATGGCGCAAAAAAATATTCCCAATTTGCAGCTGATTTTGGTAGGAGACGGGGATGAACGTCAAAAATTTGAAAACATTGCTCTGGGTATGGGAATTTCGGATGCGCTGCGCTTTGTGGGCCGCGTGAGTAATGCGGATTTGCCTTTGTACTACAATATGGCAGATTTGTTTGTATTGCCCTCTATTCACCAAGGTGAGGCCTTTGGGATGGTGCTGCTCGAAGCAATGGCCAGTAGCGTGCCAGTGATTGCCAGTGATATCCCAGGAGTTCGTAGTGTGGCAGAATGTGCTGGAACGACGGTGGAGCGAAAAAACCCTGTGGCTTTGGCAGAGGCGATTCTTGACTATTTTTCTTTTTCGAGTGAAGATCAAAATGCCTTGAAAGAACAGGCAAGAAAAGCAGTAGAAGAAAAATTTTCTTGGGAACAGGTTGTGAATGAACACAAAACGTTATATACTAGAAGTATTCATTCTTAATCTTTACTTCTATGGGTGCTATAAAAAAATCATTGTTTCTTGGAGGACTTGTCAGTGCTGGCTTGGTCTGGCTCACTGGAACCAAAAAAGGAAAAGAAGTTCGTGACCAAATTTTGGATGCATCAGCAGATATTTTTCTTGATGCAAAAAAGAAATTGGCAAAAATGGACAAGAAATATCACATGTCAAAAAGCATGTTTACAAAACTTGCCAAAGAGACAGTGAATAGTTATTTTGAAAAAAGTCCAATGGCAGAGGCTGTCAAAGATGTGGTCTTGAAGACGGTGATCTCACAGTGGGATCATATCAAAGATGTGGCCGAGGAGAGAGTAGGAGAAACAAAACGTGCTGCAAAGGCAGTACTCAAAAAAAAGGCAGCTCCAAAAAAGAAAGCTGCGAAATAGTTATAGAGGACTCTTCAAAAAAAGAAACCACCGTTTATCGGTGGTTTTTGTTTTGTGCACACAGAACCGTGTTGCGAAGCAGTTGTGCCACGGTGATGGGACCAATTCCACCAGGAGTTGGGGTGATGGCTTTGACAAGAGGGGCTACAGCATCAAAATCTACATCGCCAGAGCTTTTGCCATTTTCAAAAACAAATCCAGTATCAATGACAATACTGTTTTCGTGTACCATGTCGGCAGTGATGAGATTTCTTTTGCCAACGCCTGTGACGATAATATCTGCGGCAAGGCATTTTTCTTTTGGATTTTGTGTTTCGCTATTGATGGTCGTCACGCTGGCTTGTTCATTCATGAGCATGATGGAAAGTGGTTTGCCAACGAGTGCACCAACACCGACAACCGTGACGTTTTTGCCAGGAAGAGCGATGCCAAGTTCGTGGATAACACTCATGACCGCTGCTGGAGTTGGTGGAGTGACGTATTCGGCATGGATAAAAAGTTTGCCGAGGTTTTCACTGGTGAGACAGTCTACGTCAATACTTGGATCAATACAGTTGAGTACTTTGGGGGTGTAAAGCTGTTCTGGGAGGGGGAGCTGGATAATAAGGCCAGAGAGAGTATTTGTTTTTTGGATGTTTTGAATATTTTCAATGAGCGCTGCTTCTGTAATGTTTTCTTCAAATTGAAAGAGCTGAAAATCAATGCCAACTTCTGCTGCAGCCTGTCGTTTTTTGTTGACATAGGTTTCGGAGGCTTTGTTGTGGCCAACCAGGACCACGCCAAGCATTGGAGTGATGCCAGAAGGGGCAAGTTCTGTGACTTGTTTTTTGCTTTCTTGATTGATTTTGCTCGCGATTGCGCGTCCGTCAATGATAATACTCATGGAAAGGGGATTAAATTGTTTGTATTATAGCGAAATTTTGAAAAAAATCAAGTGTGGTTGACTTTTGGGCTTTTTGTCGGTATACTATGCACATTCAAAATATATTCGGGGATCGTCTAATGGTAGGACGGCAGTTTCTGGAGCTGCCTATCTTGGTTCGAATCCAGGTCCCCGAGCAAAAAGAAAAATGGCCCATTTATGGGCTGTTTTTCTTTTTGTTGAGAGGAGTTTCTGGATTCGAACGGTGGAAGGGTGAAACCGGTAGGTTTCACATGCTGAGGAAAGGTATTGGAAAACCCGAAGGTTTTCCAAGGAGGCAAAGCCGACTTCGAATAGCGTAGCGCCAGGTCCTCAAGTTTACTAAAAAAATAGTTTTATAGATGGTTTGAAATGAAAGTAAATTTACTGTATTATTGAGTAATAATAAATATTTGAGTTTATGATAATACAAAATAAAGAACTTAATTCAGGTTTTAAAATTCCAGTATTTGCTCTTGGCACCTGGGAAATGGGAGGAAGGAAGACAAGAATTGAAAATTATAATCCAGAAAAAGATATTGAAGCGATTCAAGGTGCTTATGCAAATGGTATAAAACGTTTTGATACGGCAGAAATTTATGCTGATGGGTACAGTGAAGAAATTCTTGGTATTGCTATTAAAGATCTTGATAGAAAAGATGTTTTTATTACATCAAAAGTCCGTGATGAAAAACTCCATTACGATGATGTTTTATCGGCCCTTGAAGCAAGTTTAAAAAGGTTAGATCTTGAATATCTTGATTTGTATCTTATTCACGCCCCAAACTCCAATATCCCGATTGAAGAAACAATGAAAGCGTTTAATCGCTTAAAAGATGAGGGTTTAATAAAAAATATAGGAGTTTGTAACTTTAATCAAGAAAGTCTCAAAAAAGCCCAAGCCGTATCAAGTAGTCCGATAGTTTTGAATCAAGTTCACTATAATTTGATTTTTCGCGAACCTGCAGTTGATGGGGTTCTCAAATACTGTCAAGAAAATAATATTTTTATCGAAGCCTGGCGTCCAATTCAACAAGGCAATCTTTGCCGGCCAGGTATTAAACAAGTTGATGAGTTGTGTGAAAAGTATAAAAAAACTCCTGCACAAATTGCTATCAATTGGCTTATTTGCCAAAAGAATATTGTTACTTTATCAAAAACAAGTAATTTGGAACATCTTCGAGAAAGTTTGGGTGCCTTAGATTGGAAAATGGATGAAGAAGATATAATATCTTTGGAAAAAGATTTTGTGATTCAATTAGAGAGATCAAATGCTGTGAGATTGGGTTAGGCCTTAGTTATTTTCGATTCTGTTTTATGACATCTTTGCAATCACAAACAATAGATGAATTGGCCAAAGTAATTTGGGAATATCATCGTATGCATCAACCTTTGCGAAAGGCAGATGCTTTTATTGTACTTGGCAGTAATGATCTTCGTGT
>CAZQRI010000046.1:0-2937 GCA_964595805.1 uncultured Gammaproteobacteria bacterium | reverse complement strand
TGCCGAATATGGTGCAAAACTTTTTCTTGAAAATTATGCACCTTTGTTTGTTGTTTCTGGTGATGAAGTAAAACACAAGTCAGCTTTGCTTGATACCAATTGGGGCATGAGTGAAGCAAAAAAATTTGCAGAAGTTGCCATAGCTTGTGGTGTACCAAAAGAAAAAATACTTCTTGAGGAGAAAGCAAAAAATACAGGAGAAAATTGTATATTTTCAATGCAACTTTTACAAAGTCTTGGATATTCTCCACAATCACTTTTGCTGGTACAAAAACCATATATGGAACGACGTACCTATGCCACAGGCAAACAACTTCTTCCGGCTTGTGATATTCTCGTATCCTCACCCCAATTATCTTACGAGGAGTGGGTCGCAAAAAATGTTCCAAAAGATGTGGTTATTAGTCTTATGGTTGGGGATTTACAAAGAATAAAAATCTATCCGAGCCTGGGATATCAGACATACCAAGAAATTCCAGACGAAGTATGGGCTGCGTACGAAGAGCTCGTTGCTCGTGGTTATACGGAGCATTTAATTGAATCGAATAATTAAATTTTGTCGTTTTAGAAAAACAAGATATTGTGATATTATACACAAAGAAAATCAATATATTTATTTCAATCATCTATGTTTTTCAAACTCTATACCATTGCGCTTCCTGTGTTTTTTGCCATCGATATGTTGTGGATTGGCCTTGTAGCAAAAAGTTTTTATGCGAGGCAGATTGGCTCGCTTTTGAAACCAAATGTGAACTGGGTGGCGGCGATACTTTTTTATCTTTTGTTTATTGGGGCTTTGGTGGTGTTTGTGATTCTTCCTGCTATTGAAAAACATTCTTGGGTGCACGCGCTTCTTTTTGGAGCTTTGTTTGGCCTGGTCTGCTATGCCACCTATGACCTGACCAATTTGGCTGTTGCCAAAGACTGGCCACTGTTGGTGACCATTGTTGACTTGCTCTGGGGGACAGTACTTGCAGCGTCGGTTTCTACTGTCACGTATTTTATTGCGAGTAAACTTGGACTATGAACTATTTTTTCATTCTTGCATTGCTTCTTTTTGCGTACATGAATGTTTGGTTTTTTTTCTCTCTATTAAAAAAAAGAAACGATGTGGCAGATATCGCTTGGGGTTTGGGCTTTGTATTGCTTTCTTGGACTGCTTTTTTTCTCTCGTCTGTGCAGGGACTTCGTGGTTTTTTGGTTTGTTTGCTCGTAAGTATTTGGGGACTGCGTCTTTCATGGCATATCCATAGTCGCAACAAAGGGAAAAGCGAAGATTATCGCTATAAACAATGGCGTCTTGAATGGGGAAAGTGGTTTTTTCTTCGTTCGTATTTTCAGGTATATATATTGCAAGGTTTTTTTCTGTTTTTGATTATTTTGCCTGTTTTGTATATTCATAAAAATGATGGTGGAGCGCTTGGCCTTTTGGATGCCCTTGGAATAGCGATTTGGTGTTTTGGATTTTTGTTTGAATCAATCGCCGATGCGCAGCTTGCCAAATTTTTGAAAAATCCTGCAAACAAAGGTGCCCTTATGCAAGAGGGACTGTGGGGATATAGTCGGCATCCAAATTATTTTGGTGAAGTGACACAGTGGTGGGGCATTTGGATTGTGGCACTGTCTCTACCCGGTTCTTTTTTTACTGTTGTTGGTCCGCTCACGATTACTTTTTTGATTCTAAAAGTTTCGGGGGTTCCCATGCTCGAAAAAAAGATGGCAGAAAATCCAGCCTTTGCCGAATACAAACGCAGAGTGAGTATATTTATACCATTTTTTAAAAAATAAATATGATCAACCTTGATTTTCTTGGACTTTTTCTTTTTATCGCTGGATTTATCCTTGGCCTTGGCGCAGTCACCGTGATAGATATCCATGGATTTTTGGGACGAAAGTCACGCTATTGGACCGAAGCAACCACGCGTACGCACAAAGTCACCAAGCCTCTTATTTGGGCGGGGATAGTGCTGGCGATCTGTGGGGGCCTCTTGCTGTATAGAGACGAATCTTTTTCGGGGATTCCTTTGTACCATGCGATTTTGGCAGCGGTCTTGATATTGAACGGAATATTTTTGTCTTTTGTGGTCAGTCCAATTTTACTCAAACGAGAAAAGCAAGGAAAGGCGTCGGATCTTTTGCCAGAATTTCTGCAAAAGAAAATCGTGGTAAGCCTTTTGTTTTCGGATTTTGGCTGGTGGGGAGGATTACTTTTGCTGGTGTGGTATATTGTGGGGAGGTTTTGAGGGGGAATGGGCTGATATAAGGGGGCTTGTTTTTATGTGTTCAATCAGGGTATAATAACTTCATTATTGAATACTTTATGACCACAAAACAAGCAATTAAACAAATTCAAAAAACCTTTGACATAAATTTTATTTATGCCCAGCAAATATTTTTACGTGTTGATAAAAATAATGTCTTAGTGGATGCTGCAAAAATTATTTCTGAGAAACCAAAACCTTTTGTAAAGTGGGTCGGAGGAAAACGACAGTTATTGCAACAGTTTCGAAAATTTCATTTGTATCCACCAGAACATTTTGACGTTACAACGGGGACTTATTTTGAACCTTTTGTCGGTGGTGGAGCTGTATTTTTTGATCTTCTTCCTCAAAAGGCAGTGCTTTCTGATTTAAACAAGGATTTGATGATTACCTATAAAGTTATTAAAAATAATGTAGAAGAACTTATTTCGTCTCTCAGAAAACATAAATATGATAAAGAGTATTTTTTGAAAATTCGTGCTCAAAATTCTAAAGACTTATCTGACGTAGAAATTGCTTCCCGTTTTATCTTTCTTAATAGAACTTGTTTTAATGGTATGTATAGGGTAAATGGTAAGGGTGAATTTAATGTTCCTTTTGGAAAATATTCAAATCCTGTTATTTGTGATAAAGAGAATTTACTTCGTGTTTCAAAAGCGTTAAAAAATGTTCAACT
>CAZQRI010000045.1:0-6952 GCA_964595805.1 uncultured Gammaproteobacteria bacterium | reverse complement strand
TGAAAAATAAAATCATCAAAACACCACTTGACCCAAATATTACTTTTTCGGATGATCCACTGCGTATGATGCGAGCGGCTCGTTTTGCGGCACAGCTTGAATTTGAAATTGAAAGCGAAACCTATGCTGCTCTGGTACTGAATGTTGATCGCCTCAAAATTATTTCGGCAGAACGAATCAGTGAAGAATTGTTTAAATTGCTTCGAGCTTCAGTGCCTTCTTTGGGATTGTGGATTTTATTTGAGACAGGACTTTTTGATAAATTTTTACCAGAAGTTCGTGCTCTTTCTGGGGTTGAAGAAGTGTATGGATATTCACACAAAGATAATTTGTCACATACTTTTGCGGTAGTAGATAATTTGGCGCAGTATAGTAGTGATCCTTTACTTCGTTATGCCGCACTCATGCATGATATTGCCAAACCAGATACCAAAGTATTTGTGCCGGGCCGTGGTTGGACTTTTGATATGCACGATCATTTGGGTAAAAAAATGGTACGTGATATTGGTCGCAGACTTCGAATGAGTAAACGTGATACTGATTATGTTGCGAAATTGGTGCGTTGGCATTTGCAGCCAATTGCTTTGATGGATGAAGAAATTACTGATAGTGCAGTGCGACGTTTGATTGTGAATCTTGGAGATGATCTCGAAGCCCTTCTCATGCTTTGTCGTAGTGACATTACAACAGGAAATCAAAAGAAAAAAGAACGTCGTTTGCAAAATTATGATATTTTGGAGCGCCGTATTGAAGAAATTCGTGAGAAAGATCGTTTGCGTGCCTTTCAATCTCCTGTGCGTGGAGAAGAGATTATGGAACTCTGCGGACTCAAGCCTGGTCCAACGATTGGAAAAATTAAAGAAGCGCTTGAAGAAGCAATTCTTGAAGGTATTATTCCAAATGAATACGAAGCAACAAAAGAATACTTTTTTAAGATAAAAGATGAGTTTTTGGCAGGGGCAGCTGATTGGGAAAAAAAATAATTTTATTTTATGCAAATTGACGTTCTAAAGCCTCTCCAAGAAACAGTCATTTTTGGAGTTATATTTTTTGCGATTCTTTTACTTTCTCTTCGTCGAAAACAGGGGACTGATCTGTTTCCTATTGAAACAACCAATGAGATAAAGGGCTTTGCTATGATTGCGATTGTTTTGTCGCATATTGGATATTTTTTGTCGCGACAAACAGATTTTTTGTTTCCATTTTCTATTTATGCTGGGGTGAGTGTAGATTTATTTTTGTTTCTGTCAGGATATGGCTTGGCAGTCTCTGCACTGAAAAATCAACTTTCTATACAAGAATTTTATAAAAAGAGAGTGAGTAAACTGTTTATTCCATTGTGGACTATTTTGATTTTATTTTTTCTTGCAGATTATTTCTTTCTTCACAAAACCTATCCGCTTCAAGATATAATTTTGAGTTTTTTTGGAATTTTTCCACATGCAGATTTGTTTCAAGATGTGAACTCTCCACTTTGGTATATTACTTGGACGCTTTTTTACTATATTTTGTTTCCATTTTTCTTTTCACAAAAAAGACCTTTGCTTTCGTCAGTGGGGCTTTATCTTTCAGGATGGCTTGTTCTTCAAACCGCATTACCAGTGAGTGCTGGAGTATTTGGCTTATATCAGGTGCATGCAGTGGCTTTTCCTTTGGGGATAGCTGCGGCTGTGTTGTTTCAAAAATATGCCACAAAGCTTCAAAAATTGAGTGACTCGAGTATTTTACGTCGATTGCTTTTGCTCGTACTCTGTGTGGCCTTTGTATATTTTGGTCTTCATTCTGAAATTGGCAAAGGATATATCCGAGAGCAGGCAGGGAGTATATTTTTATTGACAATTTGTATTGCCATTTTTCTTTTCAAAAAAATACAGTTTCGGCTTTTGTCATTTTTTGGCATGTATTCATACGAAGTGTATCTTTTGCATTGGCCACTGTTGTATCGCTATGACTTTTTGTACAAGTATCTGCCATCGGGGATAGCGACAGTACTTTTTCTTGTTTTTGTTCTTTTCTTGGCTCTTGCGCTTTCGGGCTTTTTGAAAAAATTAGCTTTATATAGAGAAAAAAATATAAAAAACGCTTGACGAAATCTTTTGTGTATGCTAGTGTAAGTTGTTTTTTCGGCTCAACTTTGCTATACTATTATTCGTTATGTTTGGAACATTTTGGTACACATTTCTCTATCAACCGGTTTTCAATCTTTTGATTTACCTCTACAATACCCAATCTGCCGAGAATCTTGGTTGGGCTATTGTTATTTTGACTATACTTTTGCGTGTGGTTCTTTTGCCATTTACGCTGGTGACCGAAAAAGCAAATGCCCAAAATCTTGAATTGGAACACGAAGTGCACGAAGCCGAACGACAATTTGGAAATGATACGGTATTGAAAAATCAAGAAATTCGTAGAATACTTCGAAAACGTAAAATTCGACCTTGGGCTAAAACCGTTGTTCTTGGGGTACAACTTTTGATGTTGGTGTTGCTCTACCAGGTGTTTATTCAGGGGATTACGGGTTTGCAAGTGATCCATACTTTGTATCCAGGAGTAGATTATCCAGGCAAAATCAATACTGATTTTTATGGATTCAATCTTGCTGAGCGTCATACTCTTGTGTGGCCGATTCTTGTAGCGATATTTTTGTTTGGTGAAATTTATTTTGAATTAAAAGGAAAACGCGTACGTCAGGCTGACATGTTTTATTTGATTATTTTTCCAATAGCATCTTTGTTTATTTTGTGGTGGTTGCCAATGGTAAAATCTCTTTTTATTTTGACTTCAATATTATTTTCTATTATCATTCACCAAATTAGTCGTATGTTTATGCGACCCAAAAAAGAAGAGGCTCATCATTAATTTTTAAATTTTTTGTATGTCAGATTCGCTCGATAAATTGATGTATTCGTTCGTGATGGAGGATGTTTTGAAAGGGCTGTTTATCTACGTACCACCAGGATATGTGGCCTGTGTGTATGATCTTGGCCGTGGAGTCCTCAAAAAAGTATTGACCCCGGGCTTACATTTCAAGATTCCATTTTGGCAAAAAGCAAAACTCTTTAACACACAGACACTTGAATATAGTATTAGCCGCGAATTCAATCCACAAAACGAAAAGGCACTTGGTGATATTCCGACTGCTGCCGTTACTGCTGACGGAAAACGTATTGGGGTTGAAGGAACGATTTTGCTTCGCCTTGATATTCACCAAATCCCATCGCTCTGGCAAACAATTGGTGAAGACTTTGTTGCAAAAATTATTCGTCCAACAGTTCGCAGTCGTATGCGTATGGTGGCTGGACGTTTTTCTCAGTCAGATCTTGTTGGACCAAAGCGTGATGAAGTAGAACTCGAACTCAAAAATGAACTTGAAAGAATATTTTATCCACGTGGAATTTTTGTAGAGAATGTGCTTCTTTCAGAAATTGGAAATATTCAAGAATACGCTCGAACGGCATCAGAATAAGATTGTGAATGAGGAAGCCAAAAACTTCCTCATTTTTTATTTCGATTTTTGTATTTTTGTATGAAAAAGCTAAAAGAAATTTTGAAAAATATTGGTCCAGGCTTTATTACTGGTGCATCAGACGATGACCCTTCTGGAATTACCACCTATTCACAAACTGGTGCCCAATTTGGTTTTTCACAGCTCTGGACTGCTTTGTTTTCATTTCCATTTATGGCCTTTGTGCAGGAAATGTGTGGGCGTATTGGACTCGTGACCGGGATGGGACTGTCTGCGGTGATTCGAAAACACTATAGCCGAAAGCTTTTGGTATTTTGTGTGACGCTTTTGCTGATAGCAAACACAATTAATCTTGGTGCAGATCTTGGTGCTATGGCATCGGCTTTGCAACTTTTGCTTCCACTTTCTTTTCCTGTTTTGCTTTTGCTTTTGACTGCCTTTACACTGGCACTTGAAGTATTTGTATCGTATAAAGTGTATGTCCGTTATCTCAAATATTTTGCATTGTCACTTTTGGCATATATCATTACCTTATTTTTTATCAAACAAGATTGGGCAGCGATTGGATATGCCACATTTGTTCCACATATAAGTTTTACCAAAGAATATTTGCTCAATATTGTGGCAATTTTGGGAACAACGATTTCACCCTATTTGTTTTTTTGGCAAAGTGATGAAGAAGTAGAAGACGAAATTGTCGAGCACAAGATAAAGGGCTTTGGAATAGGGAAGCCACATATTGGTGAGCGAGATATAAAAAATATGCGCTTTGATACTTTGTTTGGCATGTTTTTTTCCAATTTGATAATGTTTTTTATTATTGCTACAGCTGGGTCTACTTTGTTTGCGCATGGTGTGACCAATATTGAGACGGCTGCTGATGCAGCAGAAGCACTGCGACCTTTGGCTGGAAATTTTACATTTATTTTGTTTACACTTGGAATTATCGGAACAGGACTTTTGGCAGTACCTGTACTTGCTGGATCTGCGTCCTATGCAGTTGCCGAGGCCTTCAATTGGAAAGAGGGCTTGTATCGTAAATTTTCACAAGCACATGGTTTTTATGGGGTGATTACGATTGCTACGATTGTTGGACTTTTGGTGAATTTTATGGGTGTTCCACCTTTTAAAATGTTGTATTATACGGCTGTGGTCAATGGACTTTTGGCGCCACCACTGTTATTTGTCATTTTGCGGGTTGCCAATAATAAAAAAGTCTTGGGGAAATATACCAATTCAATCTGGAGTAATATCTTTGGCTGGTCAATTGCTATCATTATGAGTATTGCGGGGATTGCACTTTTGTACCAAATGTTTATATAATTTGGCTAAAAATAGAGTAAAAAAGAGCCTTTTGCAAGGGCTCTTTTTTTGTGGATAACTCTCTTGAGAGGGTATTTGACAGGTTTTTATAGGGATGGTATATTATCACTCGTAAGCATTGAGTGATAAATATGGAATCTCGCCAAGCACAAATTTTGAAGCTCGTAATTGAGGAATATATACGTAGTGCCGAGCCTATTGGTTCAGGCCAGATTGAGGCTATGGGTGTGCTTGATGTGAGTGCTCCTACTATTCGTAATGAGCTTCGTGAACTGGAAGAAGCAGGGTATTTGACCCACCCACATACTTCTGCTGGACGAATTCCAACAGAGATGGGCTATGAATATTATTTGACGCATCTTGTCGAAAAAACGGCTCTTTCAAAAAAACTCCAAGAAGAAATTACCGAAGTGCACGCGAGTGATGAGGGAGAACAACAGATGAAAAATATTGCCAAATATATTGCGGAACTTGGAAATGGGGCAGTTCTTATTGCCTTTGACCCACATCGAATTTATTACACCGGTATTTCGTATTTGTTTTCTGCACCGGAGTTTCAAAATGTAGCGCATACGATCAAAGTTTCGTCATTGTTTGATCACTGCGAACAGCATATCCAAGAATTTTTTGATGCCATGGATGAAAAACAGTTGCGCGTATTTGTAGGTGGACGAAATCCAATGGGGTCAGTTTGTAGTACGGTGGCATTTCGCTCGGGTGAAACTGTATTTGCTCTGGTTGGTCCTATGCGAATGAATTACTCAAAAAATATTGCCCTTTTAGAATTTATACAAAGTTTGTTTTAATAAAAAAATATGTCTGATGAAAATATCAATACAAATGAAGAAGTTCAAAAAGAAGTGAAAGAAACTACGAGTGCTGATTGTAAAAATTGTGAGGAATACAAGCTTGGTTGGCAGCGTGCCCAAGCAGATTATCAAAATCTTGTCCGCGAAACAGCCAAACAAAAAGGTGAATGGATGCAAATGATCAAAGGAAATATTTTGGAAGATTTTATTCCCGTGTACGACAATTTCAAAAAAGCATTTGCGCATGAGGCAACAGACCCAAAGCAATTTGAAAATTGGAAAAAGGGGATTGAATATATCATGAAACAGTTTGGAGATATTATCAAACAAAATGGTGTTGAAGAAATAAAAACTGTGGGTGAAATATTTGATGCCCGAGTTCATGAAATCGTTGGCGAAGAAGAAAAAGAAGGTGCCAAAGAACATGAGATTATCCGTGAGGTAGAAAGTGGTTACAAATCTGCAGAAAAGGTTTTGAAGGTAGCAAAAGTGATTGTTGCAAAATCAAAAGAGTAATTTATTTATTCTTAACTTTATTCATATGTCGATCATAAAATGGACACCATCATGGGACCCATTCCAAGAAATGGAAGACATGATGAAAAACGTAATGCCGGTTGCAAATAACGGCCAAATGCAAAAAGGTTTTATCCCTGCGCTCGATGTCTACGAGACAAAAGACGCGGTGGTAGTAGAAACTCCGCTTGCGGGAGTCGATCCAAAAGACGTGAGTGTGAGTGTAGAAAAAGGTGTGCTCACAATTTCTGGAGAAAGTAAAAAAGAACACGAAGTCGAAGAAAAAAATTATTATCGAAAAGAAGTACGCAGTGGAACATTTTATCGCCAAGTGCCACTTCCAGTCGCAGTTGACGAAGATAATGTGCTTGCAAGTTTTGAAGACGGCATCCTCAAGATCAACTGTCCAAAACGCAGTGAAGTAAAAGCAAAGAAAATTAACATTCAAATTAACAAAAAGTAAAATTCATTTTTCAGTCCACTGATTGTTCTCTGATCTGTACAATCGGGGAGCAATCAATTCCTGAGAAATGAATATATCATTTCATACATTATTATACATTTATATATGCCAAAAATACTTGGAATCGATCTTGGAACAACAAACTCATGTATGGCCATCATTGAAGGTGGTCAGCCAAAGGTACTTGAAAACAAGGAAGGTCATCGTACCACTCCTTCTATTATCGCAACATCAAAAACAGGGGAACGTCTCGTGGGACAACTTGCAAAACGTCAAGCCGTAACCAATCCAAAAAATACTTTGTATTCAATCAAACGTCTTATTGGACGTCGCCCTGAAGATAAAGAAGTAGGACTTGTAAAAGAACATGCTCCT
>CAZQRI010000044.1:0-7005 GCA_964595805.1 uncultured Gammaproteobacteria bacterium | reverse complement strand
AGAGGTACTCAAATCTATGAGTGAAATGATGCGGGGAGCAACACAATTTTTCTTGCAAACATTTCGACCACAAAAAACACTCGATCCAAAATTTGAAAGCTATCAGGCCTTTCAAACGACAGAACTCGAAACTATTCGAAATATTTTTCAAAAAAATATAGACCATGTCTATGTCCGCTAAAAAACAATGTATCCACTGGGCTTATACAACAATATTAAAACCTATTTTTTTCAAATTTGATGCCGAAGACATGCATGATTTTTTTAATGCGGTTGGTATATTTTTGGGAAAACACACACTCACAAAAAAAATTACACGAGCTCTTTTTAACTATAGCAATCCAAAACTTGAACAAAATATACTTGGTATTCACTTCAAAAATCCAGTTGGACTTTCTGCAGGGTTTGATAAAAATGCGGAACTGAGTGATATTTTACCATCTGTCGGATTTGGATTTATAGAAGTTGGTTCTATTACTGGAGAACCCTGCACAGGAAACCTCCGACCAAGACTTTGGCGCTTAGTAAAATCCAAATCGCTCGTTGTCAATTATGGTCTCAAAAACGATGGCTGTGAAAAAATTTCACAAAGACTTGAACACAAAAAATTTGAAGTTCCTCTTGGTATAAGTATTGCCAAAACAAATAACCCATTTTTTGTACCACAGAACTTGGCGTCGCAGATTATGTAAAGGCTTACAAAGCATTTGTCCATATTGGGAGCTATGACACTATCAATATCAGTTGCCCCAATGCTCATGGAGGACAACCGTTTACACAAAAAGAAAGTTTGGATGTATTACTTTCTGAAATCAGAAAAGTTTCTTGTACAAAACCAATATTTTTGAAAGTTCCAGCAGACAGTAGTGATAGCGATCTCGATGGAATTATAGAAGTAGCAAAAAAATATAAAATAAATGGATTTGTCTGTACCAATCTTGCCAAAAGTCGTGAAGGAGTAAAAGAAAAATTTATTCCAGAAAAAGGAGGCCTCAGTGGTAAACTCGTCGATGTAAAATCGAATCATATCATTGAATACGTCTACAAAAAAACCCATGGCGAATGTATTATCATGGGAGTTGGTGGGATATTTTCTGCACGAGATGCATACAAAAAGATACGCCTCGGCGCATCTTTGGTACAACTTATCACTGGGATGATTTATGAAGGGCCACAACTTATTGGGGCGATCAATGAAGAACTCGTACAACTCCTTGAAAAAGATGGCTTCAAAAATATTTCTGAAGCAATTGGTATAGATGTACAATAAATTATTATTTTACTTTGAAAACATAGAGTAGTGGCGTCGGCTCACCACCTTCACGGTCAGCATTTGTATGAAGAATATATAAAAGATGATTGGTCTCGTCGTAAGCTGCACCTGTTATTTCGTAATTACAATCGCTAACAAAAAATTGCGCAGGATTCCACTCGATATATGGCACAATCGTAGTGGGGTCTTTTTTATTTTGCGCTGCAAGTGCGAGGTCTGCCGGATCATAAAAAAGTATACGTGGTTCGTATGGCTCACCATGATAGCCTTTGTCAATCGTACAATCCCCTGGCCGTGCATCGCCATAGTAAGTTTTTCCCATAGATCGGCGTCCAACGACAACAACAGCATGTTTGCTAGCAGTGTCAACCCACGCTGCTGCATCCCAACGGTCTGGAACCTGATGATTAGGAAAATTTCCAATGGGATCTCCTTCTGGATTAAAATTTGTTGTGTATGGATAATACAAAAGCGCTTGAGTAGCAAGTTTTGTATTGTGTGCAATTCCCCTATTTTGTGGATCGTCAAGCCATGGACCATAGGCAAACATCGCAGGGCCTTGACTCGTGTGTGAAACGCCTTGAGCCGTAAAAAGACCAGCAATAAGACGCTTTCCACCAAGATAGCTATCTGCGAAATATTCAGGAACCTGGAAAATATACCCGCCCGTCATCATGCCTGTATAGTCAGCAAGTCGCCACATGCCTTTTGCATTAAGCTGTGATAAATTTGCATCTGACATGCCATGACTTGGATCACTCGACCCATCAACATTATAGTATGTTCGCGCTGTCCAATATATTTTTGGAGAATTTTGTGATCCCTGTGAATCAAGATATGCAAGACCATCAACACGATAACCATTACCTTGGTCAAACTGCTTAGCAAGGCCCCCAGTGATATCAACAAATCCATGCAAAAATCCTGCGCTGTTTAGAGTACCAAGTGATTTATTTCTTTGATCGACAGGAATAGGAATATTTACTTCGGCCACCATTTGATCGTGTTCATGTCCAAGAATGTACAATGACCCCGGATATCCATCGTTTGCTCCTGTTGAATCGCCATATGGATTTAAAGTGAGTGCTCCCCCACCATAGCCAAAGCGTGAGCCGCCATTGATTTCTTTTGGAAGACGAAAAGCCCCGACATAAGTAAGATCATTTTGAGTGAGACGTGCATGTGCTTGCTGTGAAGGTTCCACTTGTGGTGCTGGAGTTGAAGAAGAAATTTTCCAAGCTGGAGTAAAAATATATTGAGTAATGCCATTTGTCGTACTTGAGCTAAATGTTCCAATCACACGCGAATAAAGAAAGTTCATTGATTTGGCAAACTGTTCTTCAGGGGTACGAGGAGCAAAAAAAGAATCTGCCAAAACTGGAAGCGAGACAAGCAAGAACAAAGTGACAATACTCAAAAGAAATAGTTTCTTCATATACCTCTATCATACTCCAAGTCTCAAAAAAATAAAAAAGTGGCTCAATAAAGGCCACTTTTAAGCTTCAACTTCTAATTTTCAATATATTCAATATCTTCAGGATCAACACGACGAATTCCTTCGTCATTTTTTATTTCCTCTACAATATGGGCGACGAGTCCTGGGACACGGGCAATCATGAATATTCCTTTTGCCAAGGCAACATCAATATTCATATCACAAAGTACTGCGGCCATAGCACCATCAACGTTCATCGGCAATGGTTTTGAAGATGTGTTTTTTAGTGCTTCTTGTACTTGTTCTGCGAATTTACAATTCTCACCATAAAATCCAGTATTTTTTGCAATATCTAAGAGTGATAATGCACGAGAATCCACAGATAAAATTTTATGTCCAAATCCAGGAACATATTTTTTCTGTTCTTTCATAGCTTGCAAAAGTGCTGGCAAATCATTAACATTTTTGTGTTCAAGAAAAAACTTCATAGATCCTTCAATAGCAAGACCGTGACGTTCTCCAAGTCCCAAAAGACCCGCAGCCAATGATGTGTGCATACTATTTTTTGCTGATGCAGAAATACGTGCCGTGAGCGCTGACGCAGTCCCTGGACCGTGATCAATCGCCATCACCAAAATAGCGTTCCACATTTTTGATTCCTTTTCATTTGGTTTTTTTCCAAGCAAAAGAAGAAAAATAGTATCGCCAAAATTTGAACTTTTTGCTAGTTCTTCGAGGTCAAAGCCTCGTACAAATTCTTTTCCTTCTGGAGTAATGTTCGTAATAGATGTTTTGAATTTCATATAATTTTTAAGCAAAAGGTCTTATAAGAGTAATCAAATCTTCATAGGTATCAGCAATCATCACGCCAACTTCTCGCAAAGCCTGTTCTTTTTCTGCAGCTCCTTGACCACGAGCCACGATTGCTCCTGCATGTCCAATATTCATTCCTTCTGGCAAACTGGAAGTAAATTTGCCACCAATAAAAATAGCCAAGGGCTTGGTAAATTCTTTCTTTTTCATCATTTCAACAACTTCAAATTCATAGCTTCCACCATGTTCACCATACAATACCACGGCTTTTGTCTGTTCATCTTTTTCAAAAAGTCGAAGCAAATCTGCATAGGTCGTACCCATGAGCAAATCTCCCCCAACATGCACAGCAGTACTTTGACCCATACCATTTTTGCGAATCTGCCAAGACAATTCATTCGTCATACCACCTGAACGAGAAATAATTCCAATGGTCCCAGGTTGGTAAATTTGGTCAGCCTGTTCTTTGGGACCACCAATAAGCCCAAGTCGTGCTAGCCCTGGGACAATACAACCCATAGAACTTGGTCCCAAGATACGAGTCCCCCTTTCACGGGCAGCAGCCAGAATATATGCGCTGTCTTGAATTGGTACACGTTCAGCAAAAATATACAAAAAAGGAACCCCTGCATCAATAGCCTCGAGAGCTGCCGTTTTGGTCGCAAATGGCGGTGCATAAATTGCTGATACAGAAACATCTGGAAATTGTGACAGTGCTTCAACAACAGTATTAAATACGGGTTTTCCTTCGACTTCCTGACCACCTTTTCCAGGAGTTACCCCACACAAAACAGTAGTACCATACTCTATCATGGCTCCCGCTGCTTTTTGTCCTTCTTTTCCCGTCATGCCCTGAATAAGAACTTTTGTATTACTATCAAGTAAAATCGACATAAAAATAAAATTAGGGCCAATATACAGGCCATTCATCTGACTGTTCAAAAGGAATATCATGACGAAGAGCCTGCGCTAATACTTTGGCACTTTCGGTCATACTCATTTCTTTACGAAATATCTTCAACTTCAAATTATTTCGCTGCGCACATTCTTCAACCAACTTTATCGCTTCTTCACTTTCTGGACCATCGCGACGCACCACAATTGGATAACTTGGTTTGAGTTCATCAAGTACATCAATGATTCCAAGAAATGTTTCTTTCATGTTCGTAAAATTTGCGACAACTCCACACATCCAAAGCCCACGAATACCTGGTTTCGAAAGCACTACTTTCGCAAGAGCCTGTACTTTTTCACGAGGAGGATTACCAGAATATTCTGTATAATTGGCAGGCTGTAAACCTTCGGCAATAATGGCATCCATGTTGGCAATACTGGCACCACCGCCATTGAGAATGAGTGCAATATCCCCATCCATTTCAATATATTTTCCTGCGGTTCCACGGTAATACGCTTCGCCTTCATCAATTTTTTTGGCTTCAATTTCACGCGCTGTTGGAAGACGTCCCATCATAGTACGAGGCTCGAGTGTTCCCCAATCTTGGACACCACGCATTTTTTCTGCGCTGTGACGATAAAAAGCATCGTCATCAATTGCAATTTTAGCATCTGCTGCAATCCATTCCCCGGTTGCTGTTTTGACAAGTGGATTTATTTCAACAAGACGTGTATCTTCTTTCAAAAATACTTGCCACAATTCTTTTGCAAAAGGAATTTCAGATTCAAAAGTTTCACTTCGAATATCAAGCCACTGTTTCGTGATTTTTTCTTCGGGAACATCTTCAATATCCATTCCTCCATCATGAGAATAAATAAGCACTGGCTGCCTTTTATTGGTATCATACGTAAAAGAAAGATACTGTTCTTCAACAATCGCAAGTTTTTCTTCAATACGAACAGCAGCAACGTACTGTCCGCGCAAATTCATTTCAAAAATTTCTTCGCATGCTTTTTGTACTTCCTCTGCATTTGAGCAAAATTTAATACCACCACCTTTTCCACGTTTTCCCGAAAGTACTTGAGCTTTGACAACAACATCAGCCAAAGCAAGATTTGTATAAGCAGCTGCAAAATTTTCGCCGCGGCGCACGACAATACCACGTGGAATTTTTATCCCATATTTTTCAAAAATATTTTTTCCTTCAAATTCGTAGAGATTCATATACTTAGGTTAGAAATGACTCCATTCTTTGGGGATATCTATCTCCAAAGTTTTTTTCTCATCACTCGTTGCAAGTTTAAAAGTAACAGAGGTGGCGCAGAGTGCTAGCACAGTATGTTTTTCACCCTCACTTTCGATTTCAATTTGACTCGGTGCTCCATATTTTACATCTCCGACAATCGGACAACCTATATGCGACAGTTGTGTTCGTATTTGGTGTGGACGGCCAGTCTTGAGAAATATCTTTACCAAAGATTTACCGTTTTTTGATTCCACCACTTCATAGTCAAGCTCAGCCCGCAAAGCCCCCTCAACGGCAATATCATACACCTTCACAAAGTTTTTGTCAGTATCTTTTTTGAGGTAGTTTACGAGGGTCCCCCGAGGCTCTTTTGGCTCACCAATTACCAAAGCATGGTATATTTTTTGTATCGTATGACTGCGAATTTGTTCAGACAATCGTGCAGCACCTTTACTCGTTTTTCCAAATAAAACAATACCAGCAACAGGTCGATCAAGACGATGCACCATTCCCAAAAACACATTGCCGGGTTTATTGTATTTTTGTTTCAAAAAATATTTTACCTCGTCCATGAGTGTCGGATCGCCCGAATGATCTCCCTGCACAAGCATGCCTGCGGGTTTATAAACAGCAATAATATGATTGTCTTCGTAGAGTACAAAAAGATTCATACAACAAAATATCTTTCAATATCAATCAACAAAAGAATCTATATTTTTAGCGCGTGAGACAATTCGGTCATAAGAACTTTCTACCGCATCTCCAAATGGATGTCCTCTATGATGTTCGAGGTGCCCACCCATAGCATCAGAAATTGTTTTTTGGGTTACCTTTTCCCCTCGCTTCACACCTCGAGTTCCTAAATTTTCAATCGTAAATTTTTCATTTTTAGCAAGAGAATATGACAACCCTGTTGACTCAAAATCAAGATATTTTGGGGTAATCCTTTTTATCTCATCACGAATCGTTCTCCGTAATGCAAGTTCTTTTTCAATTTGGCTATCAAACTTAGTGATATCAATATCTTTACTTATTTTTTCACGATATGGTAACGTAAAATGTTCCTTTTTGACTTGTCCAGGAAAAAATTCGTCTAGCTCTCTGAGGAAACGATCAATTTCTTTTTTCCTCGTCATAGTATAGAGAAGCATCATTTGGTCAATGATATAAGCCGAATAGTCTCCATTTGGATCCTTCGTTTTCATATATTCAGCAAACTTTGCATCGCATTCTTTATAGGCAAGGTACTTTCCCTGCAATATATCTAACTGGGCAGCTTCTTCAGGATTTCTCCCCTCTAAAGCATCCTCGCTTAGCAAATCAACACC
Organism: uncultured Gammaproteobacteria bacterium; assembly: GCA_964595805.1. Taxonomy (GTDB): domain Bacteria; phylum Patescibacteriota; class Patescibacteriia; order Magasanikbacterales; family UBA922; genus CAYTKU01. The sequence goes on along the minus strand of CAZQRI010000044.1, from coordinate 15 downwards.
ACGCTCTTCTATAGC
>CAZQRI010000043.1:0-7173 GCA_964595805.1 uncultured Gammaproteobacteria bacterium | reverse complement strand
TTCTTTTTCTACATGAAGAATATATCCTGCACCATTTCGAGTCATACCATGCGACAAAGCTTCTTCGCGAAGGGCCAGTGGAATCGGTGGAATAATATTGAAAAAATAAAGACCATTGATAAAAAGAACAATCGTAAGAATGCTCAAAACAAAATTGAGGATATGTTTTTTTACAGAAGGCGCCAAACGCGTCAAAAAATATATATACAAAGAAATAAACACAATACTCACAAAGGTACTCAAAACAAAAAACCATACACTCAAAGAATTGAACAAAAATGGCAAGATGATCGAGATATAGGAAAAGACAAGAAAAAAATACACGCTTACCTGAATGAGCGGTTTTATAAAATGATGACGAAATACATCATTGGCAATCATGAGCAGCACCACAAGAAGTAAAAATGGCCAGCTCACGGCAAGGGTCCCACTAAAAAAATAAAAGATAAATACCGCATTGAGTAGTGCTCCAAACAAAAATTGTATCAAAAGTGGTGAAAGCAAACGCACATAACGCCAAAAAGAATTTCTTTCTCCAAGAATTTTTTCATCGTATCTTTGTATAAACAAAATAAGAAAAGCAGAAATACCAAGATACAAAGCCAAAACACAAAATACTATTGATGTATCAATTTCTACAAAAGCCCAGGCATCTGTGGTTACACCAAACAAAAGCATGAGTGGCAACAAAATACGTTCGTATTTTTCATACCACTGTTTTATGAGGTGAAAACGAAACCATTGTTGCAAAGTTTTTTTTATCTCCACAAACCAAGAATAAGACCAAACAGAATAAAGAGAACAAGTTGATATCCAGATTGAAGCAGAAAACGTGCACGCATAACCGCACGAGAATCATTGGTCCACATACTACTTCCAGCAATGGTCGGCATGACAAATGCAGCCCAAATCCACAGTGCATTTTCTACACCTGTTGCCTCTTTCCAACCAGCAATATAATATGCCAGTACCCAGGCTTGAAACAAAACCAAAGCAAATTGAATGGCATACAGTGGTGCCGCAGCCTTTTGCATTTTTTTTCTTTCCTCCAAATCTTTTGGAGTTGCTTTGATAATCTCCAGCCATTTTTTACCAAAAAGCGGCCCATACCAGATACTTCCAAGAACCATAGCCAAAATTCCGCAGAGTAAAACTGCAAAGTAGTTGATTTCCATAGACTCAAAATTATATATAATCTTTGTTTATTATACCCTCATTTTAAAAAAATATACAAGTCAGTGAAATATTTTTTCAAGGTCTTTTGTAATAAATTGCAGAGATAGACGTACAAATAGTGTACACAATTCAAATTTATTTAGGTTAACATATTTTTATGAATAAAAGCCTTCTTTCAATCGCATCCGTCGCTGCCATCCTTCTTTTTGTAGGAGCAGGTTGTAGTGATGCCCAAGCTCTTGAAACTACAGTCGAAAAAAACCAAGTCCAAGAAGAAGCAAAACTCGATGACAAGAGTACAAGCACTCTCCAAGCAGAGACAGAAATAAAAAGTGAAACAGAGTCTGAAGTAAAAACTGAAAACAGTCAAAAAATTGCAGAAAAAATCGTAGAAAATTCTTTGCCAAAAGCCAGCGTGAATCAAAATAAAGAACACGGTGAAAATGAAAACGAAGACGAAAATGAAAATGAAAATGAAAGCGAAGATGAAGATGAAGGCCATTCAAATCCTGTACAAACAAGTCCAACCCCTGTAACAACACCTGCTCCAGTTGTTGCACCAAAACCTACAAACCCAACACCTGCTCCCGCTGTCAAAACATATACCATGGCCGAAGTCGCTGCCGCAAATAGTAATACAAAATGTTGGTCAGTTATCTCTGGCAAAGTTTACAACCTCACTCCATTTACCCCAGGTCACCCTGGTGGACAAGCAGCTATCCTTGGTCTTTGTGGAAAAGATGGAACCGCTGCATTCCTCGCACAGCATGGTGGACAAGCTCGTCCAGAAAGTACCCTTGCAAAATACTTCCTCGGCGCACTCAAATAATAACAAACAATATAACTCAAGAAAAAAAATCCCGCTCTGTACAAGTGGGATTTTTTATTTTCTCAAAAATATTTTACAAAAAAAATTTTCGCCTTCGATCTTTTTTTACTAAAGACCGCTTTGTCTTACCCTCCAAACGTTTTTCCTTACTTGCTCGCGTTGGCCGAGTCGCTGTGCGTTTTTTGGGAACAGCCAGAGCAGCACCGACTATTTCATTCAATCTCTTCATGCCCAGCATTCTATTTTGCAGCTGTGACCGTTCTGAATCTGCTACCACCACGACTTCACCCCGTTCATTCATCTTCGTGTGTAACTTTGTCGCTACCCGCGCTTTCCCTGCCTCATCCAAAACCCGAGTATTCCACAGATTCCAAAAGAGCTGAACACGACTTTCAACTTTGTTGACATTTTGTCCTCCCTTTCCACCAGAGCGCGAAAACTCGAGACGGATTTCACTCTCAGGAATAACAACCGGCATATTTTATAAGCCAACAACTTTCACTGCTTGGCATTCTTTACTTTGAAGAGGCAGTTTTTTTCCTCTCCCCAGATCATATGCATAGTCAAAACAATCGACCACTTTCCATTCTTTCAAATCTACGGATGTCGCAACCAATTCTTTTCCGACACCTTCTCCACTTCCTCCACCATTTGTGTCGACGACCAAAAGATGTGGCACACTCTGTGAATCCCAAGTCCACTCTACAGGATTATTGCCTGTCGAAATACTTTGGTCTATATCGCTTACAGAAACCAACTTCTCCCAGCGGTTTTCATTCGCATCCCACTGCAACACTCCAGCAAAATTAGCAACAAATCCATTTGAAATTCGTGCCGATAAATCTATATTCGTCGAAGGGCGCACGGCCAACGAATACTGTCCATCATACACTCGCGCAATCTGTCCTGGGTCAATATCACTCGGCAAATTTGTATACACCACAGGAATGTTTACTTCAGGAAGAGTATTTTTTTCAATTACATCTTCATTTTGTGAAAATCCAAACAGCAAAAGCCCAAGCAATACAAAATTTAAAATACCACTCACCCACAATGCATTTTTTGTATTTTGAGAAGTCATATATATATTTATTTAAAAAATAAATGATAAATCACAGATACCGCAGGATCAGCCTCGGGACCATACACGATAGCACCACCAAGAGCACCAGTAATAAAAATAGCAACGAGTGCCAAGAGAGCAAGCACTCCAATGATCCAAGGTTTTTGTATAAAATTGGCAATAGCAAGTTTCATTTTCCAAATCCCTGCGATATTTTTATTTTTCAAAAATCCCCAAGTTCCACATTCTTTTTGAAACCACAAAACCACATAACTTGCAGCAATCACTCCATACAAAACTGAAGTGATAAGAGCAAAAGTGGAATGCACTTCAATAAGCGCAAGATCGTTGGCACTCGTAAATAGTTCTTCAATCATGTCCCCACTCAAATAGGCAGCAACTGCCCCACCAAAACCAACGATCACCAAAATAGCCTTTGTATAAAATATATAGGGACGCTCTTGCAACTTTTTGAAACGCAAAAGCTCAATAATACTATAGAGAGTCAAAAGACCAATTGGAGTATGAACAATAACAGGATGAATATTTAACATAAAAAACTCAACAAAAATTAAGGTTTTCTACTTTCAGTATATACCTTTTGCAAAAACTTCTCAATCCGGTGATCAATAAAGGCATGACGACGCTGAACTGGTCGAACCAAGGTCAACCCTTCGAGTGTACGGCAGCGTGAGAGCGCCACATAGAGCTGGCCAGGCGAAAAGGTCCCACGACCAAGATCAAGCACCACACGATCAAAGGTCTTCCCTTGGGCCTTGTGGATGGTCACAGCCCATGCCAGACGAAATGGATATTGCCGAAATGATCCAATTTGCTCGGACTCAATATGATTGGCCACATTATCAAAATGATAGGCATACATATCCCAAGTATGTGGAAAAATCTTCACGAGTTCCCCATCGGTCAGACGTGCATAGACACAATAGCTTGCCGCCTCACTATCAAATTCAATACGTTCAACTTTACCCACGGTTCCATTGATCCATCGTCCTCCTGGATCGTTATTGAGCATCATGATCTGCGCTCCAAGTTTTACCGCAAGATCAGCATCTGTTGGCATTGAGCGAGCTTCAAATTTTCCTTCGGTTTTGGCAGAAAAAACAAATTCATCCGTTGAAAGTTTTGCGAGTTCTCGGTCATTGATAGCAGAAGCTTCGGCATTGGTCGTGGTCAAATACATTTCCATTTCACCACGTTTTATTTTTTCTTTTTCGACCACACGTGTATTCATTCGAGTGAGATGATGATCTTCAATGGTATTATCCCGAACCGCATTCAAAATTTCAATAAAATCCAAATCTGTCTGTCGAAACACTTCCGAAAGTTCAATACAGGTAAGTGACATATCTTTGCCAAACAAATTTGCTTGGTCAAAGGCAAAGGCATTGGCAGAAAAAAAATACGGTGTTTCATAACGCGAAGCAAAAATTGCTCGCTCGTCCCCTGTCACCACTGGTGGCAACTGATAGAGATCTCCAATCAAAATCATTTGCACTCCACCAAATGGCCGATCACGGTATGGACCATTGAGACGCAAAAATTTATCCACACAGTCCATAAGGTCTGCTCGTACCATGGAAATCTCGTCGATGATAAGAGTTTCTAGTTTGCCATACAAGTCTCCCTTGTCTACACGCTTTACTTTTTCATAGGTAATATCTGGCTTGAACCCAAAAAAAGAATGAATGGTTTGTCCCTTTACATTCACTGCGGCTACTCCAGTTGGCGCCAAGACTGCCAAATTTTTCTTGGTTTTTTTTCGAAACAAATCCAACAGTGTAGATTTGCCTGTTCCTGCACGCCCAGTCAAAAAAATATGCTGGTCTGTGTTTTCCATCAGGTCTAGGGCGCGAGAAAATTCGTCTGTGAGTTTGATGTTTTGTGTTGTCATAGATTCTGACAGTATAACACATTGGGAGATAAAAAAAAGCCGCCTCTACTAGAGACGACTTTGGGAATATGGAGGGGGGTGATCACCGTGGCCGCAGCTTGTGCGGTCGGCGATCGAGGAGGGTTACTTGGTACGCCACTTGGGCTGATGAGACTCTCCCATCTGACGGGCCTGGTCGCCGTTTTTCGGCATACCCGTCTTCGAAGTGTCGATTTTTTCGAATCCTGCACCACAATCAATCCAGAGGTAACCCTGGGCTACCTTCATCTGGCACAGGCGTCCACCATTATGTACTGGGGACAAAGGACCAGAAACCAAAGACATTTGCACTCCTCATGGTTGTGGGGCCAGCGTGGCCCAAAAAAAGGTACTTGGTCTGATTATACTCTCTTTTTGCACTTTTGTCAAGACCTTTTCTCTGTTTTTTCTCTCTATACAGCAAATTTTTGTATACAAAAAAGCCCCTTTTGGGGGCCCTTTTTCTCTTTTTTTAGGCTTCTGGCATGGTTTTGATAAATGCCGGTCTTTGCATTTGCAAAGCCATCCATTTTTGAACATTCACATACGAAGACAAGTCCACATTCACCTGCGGTGCCATTCCAACGACCGTAATAATATTAATATCCGCAATCGTAAATCCCTCCCCCACCATATAATTTTTTCCTTGAAGATGCGCTTCCAAAATATCAAGATATTTTGTAACGTGACTACGAGCTTCATTCAAATTTTCTTCACTCACAATCCTTCCATATTTTGGCCCAATAAGCGTAGTAAAAGCATGTGCCATATGGGCAATGGCCCAATAACTCCATTGATAAACCAATCCATGTTCTTCTACAGTTTTTCCAAGAAGTTCTGCTTTGTATTTTTCTGCCAAATAAGTATTGATGGCCATAGATTCAAACATGACAAGGTCACCATCTACCATCACTGGTACTTTCCCATTGGGATTGAGTTTCAAAAATTCTGGTGTTTTGTGTTCTCCCTCACGCATTTTTACGTTGATATTTTCATAGGCAACACCACATTCTTCTGCTGTCCAAATAGTTCTCCAAGCACTTGAGGCTTTTGGTCCGTAAATCTTTATCATAAAAATTTCTTTAAAAAATTAAATTCGAATATTTTTTTTTGTTACAAAATGCATAGCTGCAAATAAAAGCGCAGACATACATACAACGACAGCAAGCGATACAAGTGGGTTTCCATCGCTATATCCAGTAGCACCATAACGCAAAACATTTATATTATGATGGATAGGATTGAAAACAGCTATTTTTGACCAAACTCCTGGCAGTGCTGCAATCGGATAAAAAACACCTGCCAAAAATATCATAGGCTGCATGATAAATGTGGTCATAAAGGTCAAGGCCTCAAAGTTTTTTGCCTTCATACCAAAAGTTACTCCGAGCATTCCAAATTCCAAGCCTGTCAAAATAAGACCCACAAGCAAATATCCAAGATTATGCAAGCCAAGTGCTGGTATAAACCAAATAGTCGTCAAAAGAGCAATACCAAGGGTTACAAGACCTCGTGTAAGAGCAGCCAAGGCATAGGCCATTCCTACTTTCCAAGCTTTGATCGGCGCCAACTGCAAATCAATAATTGTGCCAACATTTTTGGAAATAATAAGTGCAAAACTAGGATTACTAAAACTGCTATTGATAATCATCATAGACAGTAAACCCGTATAAATAAATTGCAGGTAACTCAAATCTCCTATCATTTTTTCTCCAGCAATAATACCAAAAACAGAAAGGTAGAGCGCCACAGAAACAATAGGACTAAAAACTGTATCCATCCAGAGTTTACGAAAACGATGTACTTCTCGCGCATAGAGCGCCCACATATGTGACATAGGTATATATTATTTGGTCAGATCAAGAAAAATTTGTTCGAGTGATGCGGCTTCCGAACGAATGGATTTTATGTTTCCAGCATAGTACTTGGCAAGGGTATCCACATCTGCTGCCAAATCCAAAAGTGGATATTCAAACTCTACACCAATTTCACGAACACCCTCAATATGTTTGACCTTTCGATCAAAAAGCTCAAAATGAATAACATTCTTGGAAAATTCTTTTTGAATATCTTTGAGTTTTCCATTTTTTACAAGCACACCGTGATTCATAAGAGTAATATTTTCACAAAGCTGTTCGGCTTCTTCGAGATAGTGTGTTGTAAATAAAATAGTTG
>CAZQRI010000042.1:5889-7417 GCA_964595805.1 uncultured Gammaproteobacteria bacterium | reverse complement strand
AACCAGGGCGGCCTTGCGCTGGTGCTGCAATTTTTTATTCTCCAGGTAGAAGGAACTGTGTAGGGTAATGTATATATGGCGTTTTGTCAAGATTTTTCTTACTATAAAATATAAGCTGTAGAAGAAAAGTTGACAAGTTTTTTAGCTGTGATATTATCTCTGTATGGATATTAACTTTCTCAAAAAATTAGGATTTTCTGACAAAGAAGCCAAGGTTTACTTGGCTCTTCTTCATTTGGGGCCAAGTCCTGTACGAAAATTGGCACAGCAGAGTGAACTGAACCGTGGAACGACTTATGACGCCCTTAAGTGGCTTCAGGAACAAGGAGTCGTAAGTTTTTATGACAAAGAATCTAAACAGTATTTTGTTGCAGAAAATCCAGACAAATTGCAGGAACTTGTCCGAAATCAGGAAATGGAGCTCAAAGATGTGAAGCGCCAGCTTGAAGGAGTCGTGCCAGAACTTCAGGCACTATATAATAAAGGTGGGCAGCGTCCTGTTGCTCGGTATTTTGAAAAAAGTGAGATCAAAAAAGTTTTGGAAGATGTACTTTCTACTTGCGAACTCAATGACGAAAAAATGTATCGCGTGTATTCAGTCGAGGACTTGCGTGAATATTTGTATAAAGACTTTCCAACATTTAGTGATGTGCGTATTGGAAAAGGGATTGAAGTGAAAGCTATTGCTATTGGCGGTGGCGGGGCCCTTCGTGGGCTTGATGAACGTAAGTGGTTGAAGACGATTGTGAAAACTCCAACGTATATTTTTATTTATCCTGGGAAAACAGCATATATCTCGCTTAATGCGCAAAAAGAACCGATTGGTGTGGTGATTGAAAACGATGGTGTGTGCGAAACACAAAAACAAATTTTTGATTCATTGTGGGAACTTTTATGATTGTACTTTTTGATCTCGACAATACGCTTATTGATACACAACGAATCAAACATGAAATTTTTTATGAAACAGCGCTTGATTATGGTTTGACGATGGATCAAGCAAAAGAAATATATAAATCGGTTCGTAATATTAACGGAAAAGTTATTTTATCCCCACAAAGTTTTGCAGGAGCACTTGCAAAACAAGTTGAAAAAACTGCTGAAGAAATTGAAACAAAAATGTATAAAAAATTAAAAGACCTTGCTGAGACTCTCTGTATTGATGGTGCGATTGAATTGTTGCAAAGTGTTCAAAATAAAAATATGGATAGTTATATTATGACACTTGGCGTGCATTCGTGGCAGGAAGAAAAAATAGAATGTACTGGGCTAGGTAATTTGTTTCCAAAAGAAAAAAGAATTTTACCTGCGCTTGATCTTTCTGAATCAAATGCAAAAGTTATTGCTTTGGAAAATTTTTTTGGAAGAAAAATTCATGAAGAAGAAACTATCGTATTTAATGATAAGCCCGAAGAAACAGCAAATCTTCTACAAGCGTATCCCAAAATGAGTGCCTATGTGCGGTGGGATATTCACGATGAACGTTTTAGCAAAAAAGATTTTGAGAAGTTTGAAAATATTTTTGCGA
>CAZQRI010000042.1:0-5879 GCA_964595805.1 uncultured Gammaproteobacteria bacterium | reverse complement strand
ACGGTTTATTTTTTCAGAATATTTATTTGAGTTAAAAGATAAATTTGAAAAATCTTTATAATAATCATATGGACAAGAATAAAATTGCGGTTGTAATTTTGGCAGCGGGAAAGGGGACAAGACTTGGTTGTGTTGACAAGCCAAAGGTGATGCTTGAAATTGGAGGAAAACCTATTGTGAGTTATGTGGTTGAAGAGTTGGAATCACTCGGTCTTTCTCCTAAACAAATTTGTTTGGTTGTAGGATTTTGTAAAGAAAAAGTTATGGAATATTTTGGCAAGAGAGTTTCTTTTGCTCATCAAACAGAATTAAAAGGAACGGCGCATGCTGCCTATACCGGTATAACAACACTTCCAAAAGAAATTGAACATGTCTTGGTTATGGGTGGAGATGATAGTGCTTTTTATACCAAAGAAGTTTTGGAAAATGTGATTGAAAAACATGTTGCGGGCGGATATGTACTTTCGCTGGTAACGGCAGAACTTGATGACCCTGCATCTATGGGGCGTGTAGTTCGTCATCCTGATGGGCAGGTAGAAATTATTGAAAAAGAATATACTACGGAAGAACAAAAAAATATTAAAGAAATTAGTACTGGGACATTTGTGTTTGATCGAAAGTGGTTTGAAGCAATGTTTCCAACCATGCCAATGCTTCGAAAGCTCGGAGAGTATGGACTGCCAACAGCCCTTGCTATAGCACGTGAAAGTGCCGTGAAATATCAGGTGATAAAACTTGAGGATTCTTCGGTTTGGTTTGGTGTGAATACTCCAGAAGAATTGGCAGAGGCGAATCGACGAAAAAATAATGTATAAATTAACTTTTAATCAGATTGATATATGTGCGGCATTATTGGATACATTGGAAATAAACAAGCAACACCAATTCTTGTAACAGGACTTCGACGTCTTGAGTACCGTGGATACGATAGTGCTGGGGTAGCACTCTTGCAAGATGGAGTGATTACACGTGTACGATCGGTTGGGAAAATTGATAATTTGGCAGAAAAGCTTAAAGGAAATAATTTTTCTGCAACAACAGGAATTGCCCATACTCGCTGGGCAACGCACGGGGGAGTGACCGAAGAAAATGCTCATCCTCATGCAGCATTGAATGGAAAACTTGTGCTCGTACATAATGGAATTGTAGAAAATTATCGCGAGCTCAAAGAAGAACTGCAAAAAGATGGTATTGTATTTACTTCAGAAACCGATACCGAGGTTTTGGCACATTTGGTAGGAAAATATTATGCTGGAGATCTCAAAATTGCTCTTGAAAAAGCACTTGCCCGTGTACAGGGAACATATGGTGTTGTGTTGATGCATACGGATGAACCGGGACGCCTTGTGGCTGCACGTATGGGAAGTCCTATTGTAGTTGGTGGACAAGATAATGAATATTTTGTAGCAAGTGATGCAACACCGATTTTGCCTTATACAAAAAAAGTTATTTTTCTTGATGATGGCGAGATCGCGGATATTACACAAAGTGGTCTTCATATTTGTACTTTGGAAAATAAACCGGTAGAAAAAAAGATCGAAGAAATTGAATGGGACGAAAATCAAGCACAGCTTCAGGGATTTCCGCATTTCATGCTCAAGGAAATTTTTGATCAGCCTGCGGTGTTTCAAGATGCGATTCGTGGACGTTGTGATTTTTCCGAAGGAACGTCGCGACTTGGAGGTCTTAATATGACCGAAGAACAAATGCGATCAATTAATCGTGTGATTTTTATTGCCTGCGGAACTGCTTCGTATGCTGGGATGGTAGGAAAGTATGCATTTGAACGTCTTGCAGGTATTCCTGCTGAGGTAGATGTGGCAAGTGAATTTCGCTACCGTGATCCAATTATTGATGAAAAAACGCTTGTGTTTGTGATTTCACAATCTGGCGAAACAGCAGATACGCTCGCCGCTATGCGTGAAGCAAAACGAAAGGGTGCTTTTGTACGAGGGATTGTGAATGTCGTTGGATCCACGATTGCACGTGAAAGTGATGGTGGTACCTATATTCATGCAGGACCAGAGCTTGCTGTCGCTTCGACCAAGGCCTACACCAATATGGTGGCGGTGGCACTTTTGTATGCCTTACAATTTGGCCGGGCACGTCATGTATCGCATGCTACCGGTATGCGTATGCTTGAAGCGCTCAAGGAAATTCCAGAAAAGATGAAACATATTTTAGAGGCAACAGAAAAAGTAAAAGCGATCGCAGAAAAATATAAGGGCTATTCAGACATGCTCTACCTTGGTCGTGGAATTAATTTTCCTGTGGCACTTGAAGGATCCCTCAAGCTCAAAGAAATATCGTATATTCATAGTGAAGCCTATCCAGGAGGAGAGATGAAGCATGGTGCGATTGCACTTTTGTCTCCAGAATTTCCAGTATTTGCCATCATGACAAAGAACTCTCTCTATGATAAGATGAGAAGTAACATTGAAGAGGTGCGGGCACGCGGAGCCAAGGTCATTTTGATTGCAACCGAGGGTGATGATCGGGCGCACGAGATTGCTGACGATGTGATTTTTGTACCACCGACGATGGAACTCCTCGAACCATTTTTGAATACTCTTCCCTTGCAACTGTTTGCCTATCACATGGCGGTAATGCTCGGCAAGGACGTGGATCGTCCACGAAATTTGGCAAAGTCAGTGACAGTTGAATAATCTATATTCTATGCAAAAGAAAATTGTTGTTATTGGTGGAGGAACTGGAACCATGGCCGTGCTCTCGGGACTCAAAAAGTATCCTGATTTGGATTTGCATGTGATTGTGAGTATGACTGACGATGGGGGAAGCAATCAAGTGGTACGTGACGAATTTGGACTCTTGCCACTATCGGATCTGCGTAAATCATTGATTGCTCTTGCGGAGACGGACAATCAGTTGCTCCGTCAGCTTTTTACCTATCGTTTTGAAAAGGGAAATGGTATCTCGGGCCATACGCTTGGAAACCTTATGATGATCGCGCTTGTGGATATTACTGGGTCTGAAGTAAATGCTGTTGAGGCATGTAAAAAACTTTTTAAAGTGAATGGAAAAGTAATCCCTGTAACTTTGGAGCAAACACGTTTAGTCGCTGAATATGATGACGGTGCGCGTGTTGAGGGAGAGCATTTTATTGATGAACCAGAAGAAAATTTACAACGAAAAATTCGTTCTCTCACACTCTCAGAAAATGTATTGGCGCACAGTGATGCGATTCAGGCGCTTCAAACAGCAGATTATATTGTGGCAGGTCCTGGAGATTTGTATACGAGTACGCTTGCTAATATTATTGTTGGTGATATTGCCAAAGAAATTCAAAAAGCATCTGGAAAATTTGTGTTTATCAATAATTTGATGACCAAAAAAGGCCAGACACATGGTATGACTACGAGTGATTTGGTGAGTGAAATTACCAAATATAGTGGCCGTGTGCCAGATCTTGTGTTGCAGCATCAGGGTGAATTTCACGAAGATATTTTGAAAAAATATAAAGATCGTGGAGAGCATCCGATTGAAGATGATATTCAAAAAAATCCTCCGTATACGGTTGTAAGAACCCATTTAATACATGATACGGCCGTACAACAAGATAAGGGAGATACCTTGGTGCGAAGTCTTATTCGTCATGATGCAAAAAAACTGGCGGATGCTTTATATAAAATTTTTTACTCATAATATGTTGAAAAAACAAACTGATGAGAGGGCTTTTCGTGTAAAATTTACGATTGAAGATAATGGTAAAGAGGTTGCTCGTGCTTCACTGTATGTTTTATTCAACGATCTTCATGAAGAACCCTATGGATTGCTTGAAGATGTGTTTGTGGATGAAGCATTTCGTGGAAAAGGATATGGTAGAGAAGTTATACATTCTGTTATTGAAGAAGCAAAAGCACAAAAATGTTATAAGCTGATTGCGACAAGTCGTGAGAGCCGTGTTGAGGTACATGCGATGTACGAAAAATATGGTTTTCAAAAATATGGTTTGGAATTTCGAATGAATTTTGAATAAATTGTTTATGGGTATATTTGGATTTTTGGGAAGAAAAAACGAAGGATTTCCATCTTCTTCGCAACAATTTCAACAGTTGGAAAATTTTTTAACACCCGAAGCTGTACAAGTGCTTTTTGAAGAAAAAACAGAAACGGGAGTGATTTATAAAGCAGAAAAGCAAGGAACAGCAGTAAGCGTTCGTGCATTTGATTATAAAAAATCAGGTCAAAATGCTGAGACTGATAGAAATAAAAGTAAATTTGTTATAAAAAAATATGATTTTCCAGATCAAGACATGAGAGCTCTCTTTGGTGAAAATTGTGGAAGAGATATGAATACGCACGAGCAAGCTTCGTTTTTACAAGAAAGACACCAAAGAGTAAAAAAATTTTTTGAAATGGTTCCGAATCTTGATGTTGTCCCTACACAATTTGTTGTGTCTGGAAAACATGAAAATGATGCACATGTATTTGAAATCCAAAGGAGAATTGAAGGACATATCTTTGAATCTTCTTTTTTACAAAGAGCAATTGATTTTTTAAAAAAATATCCTGAAGATAAAAGAAGAGAGCTTGGAAAAACCTTTGGACAAATTGTTGCGTGTTATGAACAAGCTATAGCTGAGTCTAGTAAGTATGTCCCTGATATAAACGCGGTAAACTTTATTTGTGATCATGAGGGAAGATTACATCTTATAGATACCAATGTAGAATTTAATTTTTCGAAGAATTCAAAAATTCATAAGTCTATAGTTAATTCGTTTATGAATCATATAAATAAAAATTTATATTTTTTTAAAAAACTTTCAGAATTTTGTTTATCATAATATATCTATGCTAGAAATTTTAAGTACAAGAACTTCAAAAGACTACGAACTCCTCGACAGTGGAGATGGTGAAAAACTCGAGCGTTACGGTAAGTATATTTTTCGTCGTCCAGATCCTCAGGCGCTGTGGGCCAAGCAACTTTCACTCGATGAATGGGGACGAACCGATGCAAACTTTCGACGAGATGGGCAAAAAGGTGATTGGGATCTCAAACCAGGTTTACCCGAACGCTGGGATATTGCATTTGGAGGACTCAAATTTTGGATTCGTCCAACTTCATTCAAGCACACAGGACTTTTTCCAGAGCAATTGCCAAATTGGGATTGGATGCGCGAATGCATTAGTGCTGCAAAAGGTCCTGTGAATGTTTTGAATTTATTTGGATATACTGGTGGGGCAAGTATCGCTGCTGCGCAGGCAGGTGCGAGTGTGACACATATTGACGGGTCAAAAGTGGCGATCAAATGGGGGCGTGACAATGCTGAGCTTTCGGGTCTCGCAGATAAACCTATCAGATGGATTCTCGAAGATGCCCGTGAGTTTGTCCGCCGCGAAATCAAGCGTGGAAATAAATACGATGGAATTTTATTAGACCCACCAGCATTTGGTCATGGTCCAAACAAAGAATTGTGGAAGATTGAAGATCATTTGCCAGAATTTCTCAAAATGTGTAGAGAAATTATGAGTGACAATCCATTGTTTTTTCTCGTGAACGGATATGCCTCTGGATATTCTGCTATTGCCTATGAAAATAATCTCAAACCCATGTTTGAAAAGTTTGGTGGTGTATTTGAAAAAGGGGAATTGACTATTGAGGAATCAAAGTCAGGAAGACTTTTGCCTTGTGGTATTTTTGCACGTTGGAATAATTAAAAAAGTTTTTTAATCAAAATTTTATTTATTTTAATTTATTTGTATGAATAGAGAATCTGTAGATATCCAACCGATTTCTTCTTCGCCAGAGGCGCCACAAATGCTGGAGGTCGAACACGATTCTGGTTTAGAAGCAAGTCAGTTAGAAAGAAATCATGAACGTTTTTTAAAAAAGAGAGAACGCGTAGAAAGTGAAATAC
>CAZQRI010000041.1:0-7418 GCA_964595805.1 uncultured Gammaproteobacteria bacterium | reverse complement strand
ACTCCTTCAAGAGCTCTTCTTTTATTTTATTAATATAATTCGAATTTTTATCAAGATATTTGCTCCTGTTCCACATCATAACGCCAAGTGGCCTTTTCAGTTTTTTGAAAAGCTGGATATTTTTTTATGTTTCCTTGATACTCATATTGGAGTTCCAAAGCCGCCAAAACATCTTCTTTTTTATACTCTTTGAAATTTTCAAGAATCTCAGCCGTAGGAACCCATAACTTTTGACCCTCAATCTGAGGGTATTTCAAAAATTCTTCAATCTCAAAACTGATATCTTCAATACTTCTTTCAGGATCAGGAAGTGTTTGCTCCGCCTCTTCTTCTTGAAGAACTCCTGTATCCAAAATCTCCACAGGGGGAAACTCTTGCTTCTTTTTTAATTTTGCCTCTTTTTTTGCAAGTTTCCACTTTGCTATAGTTTCCGGAATCAAATCTGGATCCAAAACAAGTTCTGAAATATCATCCCATCTCCACACTTTACCATCTGCATTTCTTGCTTCATCAAGTGGCGAAAGAGATGTTACCAAACCTTTTTTTATATCTATAACAGCCTTCCAACCCGAACCAAAGTCAATAACAGAATTTTTACTTTCTGGCGTCAAAAATTTTAACAATATACGCCCAAAAACGCTTCTTTCATCTCGGTGAAAAGCATTCACAAGTTTTGCAACCTTTCTCTGTTCTTTTGGTGGAAATTCACGTTCAAAAGCACGATCCAAAACATGTCGGGAAGCTCCTCCCTCTCGCATTGCTGACATAGAGCGAAAAAACAAAAAATAAATCTTAAGCATAGTATACCATTTTATTGCAGCCCAGAAAAACCCATGCTATAATGAACATATTCAATTTATCCTAAAAATATGTATTTTGGCCCTCTTTTTATAGCCTCAGATCACGGCGGATATGCCCTAAAAAAGCGTTTGCTTCGCTATATCGAAAACGAACTGCAACTCCCTATTACAGACCTTGGGCCCAAAAGTTACGATGCCAATGATGATTATCCACCTTATGCCGAAGATTTAGCCAAAAAAGTAAAAGAATCCGAAGGTCGTGGAATTCTTATCTGCAAAAATGGTATTGGCGTTTGTATCGCAGCCAACAAAGTAGACGGCATTCGCGCAGGCATAGGCTACAACCTTATGGCCGCCGAAACCATGATGCTTGACGACAATACCAATGTTCTGTGCCTTGCCAGTAAGCTTGGCAGCGAAGAACACGCTATGGCAGTCATTCACAAGTGGCTTGAGACAAACTTTAGTGAAGCAGAACGCCACAAACGACGTCTTGAAGAAGTACAAGAAATTGAAAGTGAAAATTAATTCTATGCCAGATATTCAAATCATTCCAACCATCAACGTTACCAGCCAAGAAGCCTTTGCCCAGCAACTGCGCTCTGTCGAAGATGTTGTTGACCGTGTCCAAATAGACATTGCCGATGGCAAATTTACTCCCTGGGAAAGTTGGCATGATCCCGAACTTATTCGTGAAATGCACACTCGCCTTTCCTATGAACTTCACCTCATGGTAGAAGAACCCCGAAAAGAAATGGCCAAATGGGGACGCATCGAAAATATTTCTCGCATTATTATCCAAGCAGAATCCAAATACCCACCCGTAGAAGTAGGCGCACACAATGTTCTGCTCGACAGTATGCCAAGCTTTTTTGCATACGGCGCAGATGTTTCTGTTGCCATCAACCCAGAAACCCCCATCGAAGTCCTCGAGGATTTGATGAAACACCTCTACTCGGTTACAATTCTTGCTGTTCACCCAGGAGCTTCGGGACAATCTTTTGATCCACATATCCTCCAAAAAATTGAAACGCTACGAATGCTCCACCCTACCATAAACATCGAAGTGGATGGAGGCATAAACAAAAACAATATTGCCCAAATTGTTCGTGCCGGGGCAAATATCCTTTGTGTAGGCAGTGCAGTATTTGGCAGTGGCAATCCAAAACAAAATATTTTAGAACTCAAAGAATTGGCTGAAAACGCCAACTTAACCTAATACTTATGCTCGATCTCGTTATTATTGGTGCTGCCGCTGCAGGATGTTCTGCTGCTGTGTATGCTGCAAGAAGAAACCTCAACTTTGTCGTTATTAGTAAAGATATTGGAGGAGAAGTTGCCCTTTCTGGAGACGTTGACAACTGGCCTGGACAAATTCATACCACGGGTGTTCAACTCGCGAGTGATTTTCACAAACACGCCCTTTCCTACAATGTACAATTTGAACAAGGACTCGAAGTCGTAGATATTTTGCAAGAAAAAAATCACCATGTAGTCATTACAAAAAGTTATAGCGGCGAAGAAAAACGTTTTGAAACAAAAACAGTCCTTATTGGAAGTGGTATACACCCAAGAAATTTGGGAACTCCCGGAGAACTTGAATTCAAAGGCCGTGGTGTTACCTATTGTACTGTCTGCGATGGCCCACTCTACAAAAACAAAATTACCTGTACCATCGGCGCCGGCAATTCTGCCCTTGAGTCCGCACTCATGATGGGAACCATTGCGAGCAAAGTCTACCTCATTACAAAATTTCCAAACACAGCAGAAACAAATGGTGGATTTCCAAAAGGAGAAAATATCCTCATCGACAAAGTCAAAGCAATGCCAAATGTTGAAATTATTTATGCTGCCGAAACACAAAAAATTCTCGGTGAAAACATGGTAAACGCCGTACAGTATAAAGATACGATCAGCGGTGAAGAAAAACAAATTACCGTCCAAGGTGTGATGATCCATGTTGGCAATATCCCAAATTCAAATTTCGCAAAAAATTTAACAAAAAACAAAACTGGAGAAATAGAAACTGACAAAATCGGAAATACAAATATTCCAGGTATTTTTGCCGCAGGCGACGTTACAAATATCCCTTACAAACAGATCTCTATTTCTGCAGGACTAGGCGTAACAGCAGTCCTTGCCGCCATTGACTATATCAATCGCTGGCACGAGTAAAAATTTTTTATGTTTTTCAACAATCTCTTTCCAACACTCCCCACTTCAGCACTTGATACGATTATCTATGCAAATCTCGCTGTAGGTATATTTTTGCTCTTTTACGCAACCTTTATCGAGCTCGAACACCGACAAGACCTTATCCGCATCCTCGGGGCTGCCGCAGTTCTCCTCTACGCCATAGTGCACCACAACATTCCTCTTATTTGGGTCTCTGCAGCAATATTTCTTGGAAGTGCGATACAATTTACCGAAATTTTACTTGGGCTTCATAAACACAGTCCAGAAGATCTCAAACGCTACCAAAAAATGTGGCGATTGGGTGGTAAAGACAAAAAATAATATGTTTGATGTTATCACCATCGGTGACTCCGTTGTCGACACTTACGCCATGATTGATGAAAACTGTCCTCAAAGTCATCTCAGCCAAAACAAAAAACTTCTCTGCCTCAATTATGGAGACAAAATTGACATTTTTGAAGCCGGTATGGCGGTTGGAGGAAATGCTGCCAATGTTGCTGTTGGTATGCGTCGACTTGGAGCAAAAGTAGCAATTGTCAGTAGCCTAGGCAAAGACCTCAATGCTGAATTTATTCTCAAAACTCTCAAAAAAGAAAAAATCGATACTTCTCTCATAGAACAAAGCAGACGAAATAAAACTCGCTACTCTTTGGTATTAAACTATAGAGGCGAAAGAACCATTCTTGCCTATCATAGCAAGACACACTATTCGCTCCCATCAATGCCCAGTACCCAGTGGGTATATTACAGCTCACTGGGGAAAGACTTTGAAAAAATTCAAAGCAAACTTTTACAATACCTCAAAAAACACCCAAAAACAGAACTCGCAGTCAACCCAGGATCCTACCAAATAAAACACTCTCTTGAACACTTCAAACAAATACTCCCCTACACCAGTATTCTTTTTGTAAACAAAGAAGAAGCCGAACGTATCACAGGAAAAAAAACAACTCCAAAAAAACTTCTTTTTGAACTCCAGAAGTTGGGACCAAAAACAATAGTGATTACCGACGGCAAACAAGGTTCCTATGCTAGTAATGGCACAGAGGCTCTTTTCTCACCTATATACAACACAAAAAATATTTCCAAAACTGGTGCAGGAGATGCCTATGCCAGTGGCTTTCTTTCAGCCTTCATTCAAGGCAAAGACCTCTTTGAGGCAATGCAATGGGGCAGCGCCAACGCCGCTTCGGTTATTGGCCATATTGGAGCCCAGGTTGGTCTTTTAAATAAAAAAGAAATCCCCTCTTACCTCAAAAAATTCTCTTCTTTAGGCCAAAAAATCTTATCTAGCCCTTGACTTTTTCTTTATTTTGGTATATTATTTCCCTCTCTTTAGAATTTCAAAAATCTTTTTTCAGATATTTTTTATGTATGGCCTCAAAACGTAAAAACATCATCATCTTTACTTTCAAAGTATACGATTACATGATTCGTGCAGTAAGAGAATATGAAAAAAAATACAATCAAAAATTTCGTATAGCACTCCTCACTGATTCACATTCAAAAATAACAAAAAAGACAGAGACAACTCTTAAGACTATTGATCTTCACCTAAGTTGCGATACGTCTTCAGATAAGGCAATTCAAAAAATGCTTCTTCCTTATGAAGATGAAATTTTGGCTATCACCAGTCGAGGAGATGATGGTATACCACTTCTTTCAAAGATTATTCCACATGTACCATATCTCAAAACACCAAGCACCGATTCACTTTTGTGGTCTACCGACAAAATATTAATGCGACGACGTCTTAGTATACATAACAAAAAAATCACACCTCGCTATACATTAGTTCAAGATATTTCAAAAAAATCTCTCCAAAAAATTGAAAAAAAAGTTGGTTTTCCTGCAATTGTAAAACCAACAGGTCTTGCTGCGAGTCGACTTGTAACTATTGTATATCATCAAGAAGAACTTGAAAAAGTATTACGAAAAGTATTTCGTACTATCAAGACAGCTTACAAAAAAAATGATGGGCGCTGGGAACCAAAAGTTTTGGTAGAACAATTTATGGAAGGGACTATGTACTCTATTGATGCTTACGTAACAAGCCGTGGAAAGGTACATTTTTGTCCGATGGTACAAGTAAAAACGGGAAGAAGTATCGGATTTGATGATTTCTTTGGATACGAACAAATGACACCTACAATCTTAAAAAAAGAAAGTATTATTGCCGCAGAAAAAGTTGCGATAGAGGCTGTACATGCACTTGCTCTTCGAAGTACAAGTGCTCATATTGAACTTATGAAAACAGAAAATGGTTGGAAAGTTATTGAAGTAGGTCCTCGTATTGGAGGATTCCGGCAAGAGCTTTATGAGCTATCATATAAAATCAACCATGCAATGAATGATATCAATATTCGCATTCCTGAAAAAATTATTATTCCCAAAAAAGTTTTGGGGACAAGTGTCGCCATGAAATTTTTTGCAAAAAAAGAAGGTCGTCTTACAAAACTTGGAGGTCTCAAAAAAGCACAAGAACTTGAATCATTTTATAAAATCAATATCTTCAAAAAAATTGGAGATATGTGTCGATTTGCCAAAAGTGGAGGAAGCAGTGTTTTTAATATTATTTTGTTCAATAAGAATAGATCAAAACTCCTCGCAGATATCCGACGCCTTGAACAAATGATAAAAATTGAAACCGAATAAAAAATAATCCCGTATCTACGGGATTATTTTTTTAATATTTGAACAATTGCCTCTCCAAAATCATGTGCCGCCGCTGGACCATTTGCAGTCACAATGTTTCCATCCACCACCACGGGCTCATGTATATACTCTACATTATTTTGTGCAAAAATTTTTGAAAGTTGCTCATCCCCATCCCAGCCAGTAGCACGCTTCCCCACAAGTACATGAGCCTTGGCAAGGATACGCGGCGCAATACAAATAGCCCCATAAGGACGCTGCAAAATCATCATTTCGTTTACAATACGATTGCTTTCTTGTGTATCCAAATGCTCAAGTGCCCCAGGACCACCAATAAAAAAAATCCCATCAAATTCTGTAGGATTTACTTTTTCCAAAACTATATCAACGGCAACTTGAATTCCATTTTGAGAAATTGCCAGTCCTGGACGGTCACTTGCTGTCACAATATCAAAACCCGCATCTATCAAAACTTCTGCACTGTCAAAATACTCTTGATTCTGAAATCCTTCTCCAGCAACAACAAACAAAATCTTTTTCATAACCTAAGTTCTTTGGCGTAATTTTTTTACCAATTTTCTCTCTTGAAAATGTCCTTCGGCATTACAAACCGCGTCATGACGCACCTTTGGACCAAGCAGTGCAAAACCCTGTTCAAAACCTCGAATTTGTTCACGAATTTCAGCTGCAAGTTCTGGATGTTCACCTTCCATGTCCGCCATTGTTCGAAGGGCGTTCAAACGGTTTTCCATATCTTCCAGAATTTTTTTGAATTCGTCAACACGGCGTTCATAGCGCCTTTCATCTGTACTCAAAATTGCCTGCACCGCATAGGCACGAATTTCTTCTTCCACAGCAATAAGCGCTTCACAAACCTTCACACGTTCGTCTGGAGTAAAAAAACTTACATTATTTCCTGCATGCAAATCACGAAAAGTCCCACCATTTTCTTTGAAAGTTTGGTATTTTCGTTTCATTTCTGGAGTAAATTTTCGAAGCAAGTATTGTTCACCCAAATCCCCCTCGTACACACGAAAAAATTCTTGAAATGCCTCTCTGTAGGGCCACAACAGTTTTCCAATATAGGTCATGGTGTCTTCAAGTTCAGTAAGACTCAAAGAAACATTGCTGCGCACCTGCTCACGAGCCTGTGCAATATCTTCGCGAATTTCCTTTGGTACCGAAGGTGGTATATCCGAGCAAAGATGTTCAAAAATAACCTGTGTATGTTGAATAGATGTAGTCATATACTTTTAGTATAGCAAACTTTATCGTTTTTGCGAAGTCACGTACATAGCGATCCCCGCAGCAATACTCACGTTCAGGCTCCCCTTTTTGCCAAGCATAGGGATATGCACTGTTTGATCACAGAGCTTGAGGATCTCTGGAGCTACGCCATCCACTTCATTGCCCACAATCAGTGCCAGAGGAAAATCAAATTTGGCCGCAGCAATATCTACACTTTCCTCGGTTTTTTCAAGTGCTACTACATTCACTCCTTTTTTTTGAAGATTTTTTACCAAAGTTTTCAAATTTTTATAATGCTTCCACTTCATCCAAGTATCGGCCCCGAGGGCAACCTTGGCAATATCTGGCCTCGGTGGCACCGGTGTATATCCCACAAGAAAAATCTGATCTACCCCGCAGGCATCCGCAGTACGAAACATGGCCCCAACATTGTGGGCCGAACGAATATCTGGCAAAATTAAATAAAACTCCTGTTTCATAGGAGTTTTACTCTAGCAAAAAAGCTATTTGAAGTCAAAA
>CAZQRI010000040.1:6208-7501 GCA_964595805.1 uncultured Gammaproteobacteria bacterium | reverse complement strand
GCTGGCTACTTTGTCGAGCAGGGCACTCAAAGTATTTTTTGCTACGCGTGAAAAAACATAGCGCTGACAGCGAGAGAGAATTGTTTCTGGAATTTTTTGTAGTTCTGTTGTTGCCAAAATAAACACAACGTAACTTGGTGGTTCTTCGAGTGTTTTCAAGAGTGCATTGAATGAACTCGTCGAAAGCATGTGGACCTCGTCGATGATGAATACTTTGTATTTTGCTTGTGTGGGTTGGAACTGTACATTTTCAATAATATTTTCGCGAACATTATCAACACCAGTATTGCTCGCTGCATCGATTTCAATAACATCAATACTGCGGCCATTGTTGATGGCTTCACACATGCTGCAGCTGTTGCAGGGTTCGGCACTTTTGTCTGCACGATTGGTACAATTAATTGCTTTGGCGATCAAACGTGAAAGGGTTGTTTTTCCAAGTCCACGCGAACCAGAAAAAAGATAGGCATGTGCAATGCTCTGTGTTGTGATTTGATTTGAGAGTGTGCGTACAATATGATCTTGTCCAATTACATCTGCAAATTTTTGAGGGCGGTATTTGTGGTAGAGTGCCATAGTGAAATCTGATATTTTTAATGTTTCAATTATAGCCTAGTTGGCTGCTCTGGTAAAGAGCGCTTTGGCTCTATCCACTGCCTGGCTTGCGCTCTTGTAGCCCCTTGTGTTATACTAGCCCCATCGTTTAATTAGGCATTTATTTTTAATACAAAAAAGGTATGCCAAGAAAAGCAAATCCAGCGCTTCTCCGCCCACTGAATCTTTCAGCAGAGCTCGAAGCTGTAGTTGGAAAAGGTCCAATGCCACGTTCTGAAGTGGTAAAAAAATTGTGGGTCTACATCAAAAAACATGACCCCCAAAACCCAAAGAACATGCGCAATATTTTTGCAGATGATCTTCTTATGCCACTTTTCGGCAAAAAAGAAGTTACTATGTTTGAAATGACAAAACTCGTTTCTGCACATATCATCGACCCATTGGCAAAAGCTGCTCCAAAGAAAAAATAGGCCGCTTCGCGTCATATAATCTGCGCTCGTTCGGAAATAAATGCTTGCATTTACTTCTCTCACTTCGCTTGATTATAGTTTCTCAAATATTTTAAAAACTCCTCGAGCAATCGAGGAGTTTTTTTATTACGATAATTGAGAAGTTTTAGACTTGAGGGTAGTACAAGGCAGAGCCGAGCATCGGAATGAAACGTAGTCACATCTACGTTGAATGAGAAGCACAGGTGATAACGCTGGAATACCCCAAGTATAAAGCTTTTAGAGTTCG
>CAZQRI010000040.1:2834-6198 GCA_964595805.1 uncultured Gammaproteobacteria bacterium | reverse complement strand
TGGCACCAGAAGTACCACTTCGTCTCCAATGCGTCCTTTGTTGAAGGTAATCGAAGCCGTGAGCACTTTGTACATTTTTCCTTCACTGGCTACAAGCCACTGTCCACTGGTATTTCCAGACACAAGTTCTCCACGAACTCGTGTTCGTTCTACCTGAGCAATTTGTTTGTAGATAAATGGTCCGACCAGTGGAATCGTGAGTTTCATGCGATCACCCGCAACGAGCTTGGATTTACTGGCATAGTTTTGGGGAACGTCAAAAATCTCACCATCGTCACTACGCATTTTGTCTCCGGTAAAGACACCTTCGAGAATTCTGTCATGGCTTTTTGTTCGATTGTTTCTCTTTGTGCTGCGACTGGGACAAAAGGAGCTGCTGGAGCAGAAAATTGCGAAAGAGTTTCTTTGAGGTTGGGCCCAAGGTCAAGCAGGTGTATTAAAATATCCACCTGGTCTTTGATCTTGTAGAGGGTCATACGGATGAGTTCGGCTTCTGGGGTCTCTGGAGCCTTTGCTGGGGCTGATACTGGCATTTCTGGCTCTACAGAGGGTACAGAAGCACTTGGAAGGTCTTGGTAGAGCGGAGCAGAAGCAGGTTCTACAGGTAGAGCACTAAGGTATTTGTCTTTGTCTGGGATGAGGTTTCCAATGTGGTCCATAAAAGTATATACAGATTAATACCGATATCCAATAGAGTATTTACTCCATCGGATCATCGGTCAATAATAGGAGAATTCAATTTTCTCACGCAAAAAAGAAAAAAGCAAGTCGAAGTGACTTGCTTTTGTTTCTTAGAGACTCGCTTGAAACATTTCCGAATTGAGTTTTTTTTCTGGTTCGGCTATCTGGGTTCGCTCCATAATTTCTGCCTCGACAATGCGTCTATCGCGGCCATATTTGAGACGAGCCAGTTGTTTGATAGCGGCAGCCAATTCTTTGTTTCCGCGTTGCAGTGGATAGGTCATCATGTTGAATGGTTTGGCTGCTTCGTTGTCAATCAACATTTTGATGTAGTAGGAATACTGTGTTGGGTTGAGCAAATCGTAGGAGCCAAATACTGGTGCAAATTCTTTTGCCAAAACTTCGGCATCGTCTGGTCCAATACGACCAGAGAGCATGGTACCAACGTTTCCAAGGACCGCATCACGAATAGGGGATTTGCCTTTGTCATCGATGAGTTGTCCCATGTACTGGTGCGCAATGATGAGGTCGAGTTTATACTTACGAGCTTCGGACAAAATCGTAGCAATAGAATCGGTCACAAAGTTTTGGAACTCGTCGATGTAGAGATAAAAATCTTTACGATCCGCTGCATTCATATCTGCTCGGCCAAGTGCCGCCATTTGGAGTTTGGCTACAATGATAAGACCGATCAATTTGGCATTTACTTCTCCGGTTTTTCCTTTGGCAAGGTTCACGAGCAAGATTTTTTCTTTGTCCATGATTTCACGGAAGTCAAAACCAGATTTTTGTTGTCCCATGATGTTGCGCATCATTTCGTTTTCTACGAAACGTCCAACTTTGGAAATAAGATAACCAAGCATTTCGGATTTGTGGAAGTCACTGGTTTTGGCCATTTCTTTTTCCCAGAAGGCGCGTACCACAGGGTCTTCCAATTTTTTCAAATATTTTTTGACGTAGCTGTCGTCGGTCAACATGCGAGGCACGTCGATAACGGTTCCTGGGTCGTTGATATCTGCCATCAAGGTCAACATGGTGTTGCGCATGATATGTTCAAACATTGGACCGATCATTTCTGGTGGAAAGAGCTTGTAGAAGATAGAGATCATTTCCTGTACTGCAAAGTCTTTTTGGTCTGCAGATTTTGCTTCGAGCATGTTGAGTCCAATAGGGCGTTCAACGTCAGATGGGTCAAAGAGAACCACATCATCGGCACGGCTCTTTGGAATATGTTCCAAAATATCTTCGATCAAATCTCCGTGTGGATCAATGACACAAATACCTTTTCCAGCAATAATATCTTGGACTGCCATATTTGCCAAAAAGACAGATTTACCAGTTCCAGATTTACCAATGATATAAAAGTGACGTCGACGATCTGCTTCTTTCATAAAGACCTGGGCATCGGTACCACGGTAGGGAACATGACCAAGGAGAAGTCCAGAAGTAGGAAGGTTTGCTGGTGGAGGTGCTCGGCGACCAGAGAGCCATTTGATACGAGGTGCTTCGGTCGAGTGGAGTGGAAGGTGCCACATGGAAGCCATTTCTTCGGTGTTGAGAACACTAAAGTGGGCTTCACAAAAATTGCGATAAATAGATTCACGAATGATTTTTGTTGGATTACTTGGAACGGTTGCATGAAAAGTATTTCCGTAGCGATAGATTGCGTATTGACCAAAGGCATTGGCAATGTTGTCGAGGTTCATTTTTGCCATGTCGGCATTGTCTGAAACCGAGACAATACGAGTCGTTACTTCAAGAAGTCCTTTACTGATTTTTTCTTCAATACCTTTGACCATTTCTTCTTCCATTTGGGAAAGTTGGTAGTGGTGTTTTCCATTTGGATCTTCTTTCTTTTTTTCTTTGAATGTTTCTTCGGCAATATCCATGGTTTTGCGGTAGGCCTTTCCAAGCATGGACTGTGATGCAACGTGTTCAAATTTTCTTCCTTTTTTGATTTCACGAACAAGTTTGACTGTTTTTTTGCGCCATTTCTTTTTGGCAGAGCGCACGACGTATTGGATTACGGCAGAACTATTATTTTCTTGAATTTTTGCAATGGCATTGAGCATTCCCGAGAGTGGATCAGAGTCCATTTTTTTGTAGGTACGAAATGGAAATGATGCGTGGTTGGATCCAGACAAATAGCAGGCTGCGATTTTGCTGTTTTCTCGAAATACATTGTAGTCGATCATTTGTTCGATCTGTGCATTTGGATATTGGGCATGCACTTGTTGTTCGACAAAGCCTTCGTATTTTTTTGGGGTGTCAATATAAAAATAAATCAGGCCATCGTGGATAACGATTTCAAAAGCCATGTGATCATCGCGGCCAGAGAGCCATTTGCCAAAGCCTTTTTGGGGTTTGAGACCAGCGAGGGATGAAAAAAATGTTTCGGTAATACCAATTTCTTCACGAACTTGTTCGAGGCGGTCTTCGCCACCAGTTTGTCCACCCTGGCCTTCGGATTTGCGTTCTTTTGGAACTTGAATTTGAAGTACAACACGATCAAGGGATTTTTCGAGGCTGCTTTTGGAGTGCATGATCGAACGTATAATATAGAGAATAGCTACAAAAATAATAAGGGCCCCAAAAGCAATAAGGAGTCCTATAAAAAAGCTGCTGCTATCGTCCGCGCCCGAAGAGGCATAGCTAGTGTAGGAACTATTTTGATAGACGCTAA
>CAZQRI010000040.1:0-2824 GCA_964595805.1 uncultured Gammaproteobacteria bacterium | reverse complement strand
GCTAAGTTGAAGGAGAAAGGTGAGCATATTATTGTATATGTTTTTTTTGTTCCCCAAGAGTAATAATTTTTTCGGCTTTTATTTTTGCTTCTTGTTCGAGAAAGAAATGGTTGATACCAGGAAGAATTTTGAGCCATTCAAAAATGAGTTTCACAATCTTACCAAGTTTGGCACTGGTTGTTTCAATAATGTGTTTGATTTTGTTGGCAGTTTCTTCACCTTTGATTTTGAATTGTTGTTTTTGGACTGGAGTGAGGACACTATAGACATCTCCAAGATTTTCTTCCATGATTTTTTCGATTTGAACAATAAGTTCATCGCGTACTTGTGGAATAGGGCGAACTACTGCTTGTGGCGCAGCAATATGAGTTGGGGTAATGGTTTTTGGTTTTTCTTCTTCGAGAAAATGTTCGTTTTCTGCTGGGTGACCTTCGAGTGCATCAAGAGGCATTTCTGTTTCGGGAATACTTTCCATGACCGTATTGGTAGTTTGTATGTTTTCACTCTCGTAAGAAACAGCATTGTTCGGCGTTTCGGAGAGTGTTTCGTTTGGGTTTGTGTTGATTGGAGAGTCTTCGTTATTCGGAAGAAAAGAATGAGCCATACAAAGAATAGAAATAAGTTGAATAGCAGTATTATAGCAGAAAAATTTATGTGCGACAATTTTTTTCTCGCTCTGTTGCAGAATTTTTTTGAATATGATATGTTTAGGGAAATATTTAGCCGAACTTACATGAAAAAAGCATACTATATTACAACGACTTTGCCCTATGTCAATGCCGAAGCGCACCTTGGACATGCTTTGGAATTTATTCAAGCCGATGTGCTTGCGCGCTATCACCGATTTTTGGGTGAAGAAGTTTTGTTTAATACGGGTACAGACGAACATGGACTCAAGATTTATCGTAAGGCACTTGAAAATAACGAAACTCCACAGGAATATTGTGATCGTTATGCACTCAAGTTTCAGGCACTCAAAGAAATTTTCAATTTGAGTTATACCAACTTTGTTCGTACCACAGACGAAAGTCATATTGCTGCAGCCCAGGAATTTTGGAGAATCTGTGAAAAAAATGGTGATATTTATAAAAAACAATATTCAGTGAAATATTGTGTTGGTTGTGAACTTGAAAAAACAGATAGTGAACTTGTTGATGGTCGTTGTCCAATTCATCCAAAAAATGAAATTGAACTGATCAACGAAGAAAATTATTTTTTCAAATGGTCTTCCTATCAAGATGCACTCTTGAAACACTACGAAGAGCATCCTGATTTTGTGGTACCAAGCAATCGCCTGAGTGAAATTCGCAATTTTGTGGCAGCCGGTCTTCAAGATTTTAGTATTTCTCGTCTCAAAGAAAAAATGCCTTGGGGGGTACCAGTACCAGGGGATGAATCACAGGTGATGTATGTGTGGTTTGATGCGCTTGTGAATTATATTTCCACTTTAGGTTGGCCCAATGGAGATAATTTTGCAGAGTATTGGCCAGGAGTACAGATTGCAGGAAAAGACAATTTGCGTCAGCAATCGGCGATGTGGCAGGGGATGCTGCTTTCGGCTGGAATTCCACTCAGTAAACAAATTTTTATTCATGGATTTATTACCATGAATGGTCAAAAAATGAGTAAAAGTACTGGAAACGTAGTGAATCCACTGGAACTGATAGAAAAATACACTCTTGATCCAGTACGATTCTTCTTTTTGGGTGCGGTGTCTTCGTATGATGATGGTGATTTTACCTTTGAACGTTTTGAAGAATATTACACTGCAAATTTGGTGAATGGTATTGGAAATTTGACTTCACGTATTTTGACCATGATTGAAAAGTATAGTGATGGAAAAGTTCCGACTCTTGTGGAGAAAGAGTTTTTTGCGGTGTCAGAATTTTGGAAAAAATATACAGAAAAATTGGATAGTTATCAATTTGATGGGGCTATTGCTCTCGTGATGGAACTTGTTGCCCTCTGTGATGGAACAATCTCGAGTGAAAAACCTTGGGAAAAAGCAAAATTGGGTGAAGATATTTCGCCACTTTTATATTCTTTGACAGAGACACTGCGTCATATTGCACTTTCACTCTTGCCATTTCTTCCTGCAACTTCTGAAAAGATTTTGTCTTCACTTGGAATTGCATTGTCAGATTTGGGAACCTTGGATACAGAAACTGTTTGGGGCAAACTTGCTTCGAAGAGCGCAATACAAAAAGGTGAAATTTTATTTCCACGTTTGGTAAAATAATTTATTTATTGTTTTTTATTTTTTTAAGTTGAAGAGGAAATTCTTTTTGGAGGCAGTTGCAGCGTATAATTTTTTACTTGTATTATCCGCAGATACGGACAAGTAAAAAATGAGTAGCGAAACGCCGAAAAAAGAATCTTAGAAAACTGAAAATAAAAAGCATAATTTCCACTCTATGGAATTCATAGATATCGTTTTACTCGTCATCATCGGTGGCTTTGCACTCTTTGGTCTTTGGTTTGGTTTTGTGCATACACTTGGATCTCTTATTGGAACGGTACTGGGTATTTATCTTGCAAGTCGTTTTTACGAACCATTTTCGGGTTGGATTATTCATTTTACGGGTTGGGGAGCGAATTTGAGTCGTGTGATCATGTTTACGATTGCTTTTATTATTATCAATCGTCTGGTCGGATTTTTATTTTGGTTTATTGACAAGGGATTTTCACTTGTTACGCATTTGCCATTTATTCGCTCTATTGACAGACTTTTTGGATTTATTTTTGGTCTTATTGAAGGGACTATTACGGTTGGATTTGTTATTTATTTTATTGAACGTTATCCACTTTCAGCATCTTTCATGGA
>CAZQRI010000039.1:0-7649 GCA_964595805.1 uncultured Gammaproteobacteria bacterium | reverse complement strand
CAAATTGGACGATTTGGACCCTATATCAAAGTGGGCCCAAAATATTACAGTCTCAAAGGAGACGATCCCTATACTGTCACGCATGAACGCGGACTTGAAATTATCCAAGAAGCTGCCGACAAAGAAGCTGCTGCCCTTATCAAATCATTTCCTGGTAGTGACATTGTTGTAAAAATTGGTCGCTATGGCCCCTACATTACAGATGGAAAGAAAAATGCAAAAATTCCAAAAGGGATCGAAGCAAAAGATCTCGATTTTGAAACCGTAAAACAACTTATTGACGAAGCCCCAGAAAAACGAGGTGGATGGGGACGAAAGAAAAAAACTGATTCAAAAGATGAAGAAAGTAGCGAAAAGAAAACAGCAAAAACAAAGGCAAAGAAAAAAACAATACGCAAAAAGTCTCCAAACAAAAAAACAACAAGTTTAGGCAAAGCCACAAAAATTCAAGTTGTATAAAATAAAAAAAGAACCTGAGTAGAGGTTCTTTTTTTATTCTAAATAAGGTTGAGGATTAACTGGTATACCATTTTTACGAACCTCAAAGTGCAAATGTGCCCCCGTAACAAAAGGTCCTGCACCAGCCGTTCCTGGAGTTCCACCAGAATATCCAATAACTTCACCACGAGTTACAAATTGATCTTCTGTAACAATAACTTTACTCAAATGTCCATACAAAGTAGATACATCCCCATCATGAACAATCAAAATATAGGCATAGCAACTTGCAAGTGTACATTTTTTTGCACGAGCAACATAACCCGAAGCAGCAGCACGAATAGGAGTACCCTGAGAAGCACGAATATCCATACCACTGTGTTCAAATACATTTCGAAAAGGATAACTCGGATCATGAAATGTAGCGGTGACATAACGACTTGGGGCCGGCCAAGCAAAAAGACCACCCGTATCCGAAACTTTTTCTGTGATCTTTTTATTTTTTTCCAATTTTTTTCGAACTTGTCTTTCAATACTGGTCACTTCATTTTCAACCTGTTGATACTGTTGTTTCAAACTCGATAACAAAGTATTATACTTTGACTGTGAAATAGAAGTTTGTACCAAAAGCGCTTGTTTTCCATTTGTTTGTTCTATCAAATCTTGTTTTTTGTTTTTCAAATCTGTTTGTACGGCAACAAAATTTGTTTTTTGTCCTTCCAAATCTTTTTTTTGTATTTCAAGTTCTTCTTTGGCAAGACGAAGTCCCCGCATGGTCCGACCCAAATCTTCTTCTACTGTTTTGGTATAATGCAGTTGATTATAAAAATCAGAAAAATTATCGTGACTTGCAGCAATTTCAATATAATTTTTTTCATCCTGCTCATGCAAAGAACGAACAAGTTCACTCACAATACTTTTTTGACGCTTGATTTGCTGTTCTTTTTGAGTCATTGCCAGCTCTGTACGAGAAATCTCAAGTTGTAAGACATCAAGCTTTTCTTGGGTCGCACGAATGTCAGTATTTATTTCGGCAACACGTGTATCCAAAATTCCAATTTGATTTGACAGCGAAACAGCTTCCAAATGTTTTTCCTGAATTTTTTTCTTGAAATCAGCGATCGATTGCTCAAGCTGTGCAATTCTTTGTTTTTTTTCATTAATTTGTTTTTGAAGCAAGTCAATTTCTTCGACATTACCACCAACTTCTTGTACAGAAAAAACAGGAATCCAACTAGAAATACAAAAAACCACAGCCAAAGCAAAAGCCGTGATAAAAAATGATATATTTTTATTCTTCATAGAGCGACAAGCATTAACTCTCTACGATTATAATTGTGTAATAGCGCCTTCAATTCGATGAATGGTTTTTTCTTTTCCCAAACAATCTGCAATTTCAAATGGTCCCGGAGAATTCTGCCGACCCGAAAGCGATACTCGCATTGGCCACAGGACATCCCCTACTCCAAATCCTTTTTCAGTAATCCAAGTTTTTATTGTTTCTGACAAAGTTTCCAAAGTCCAGTTACTTTCGTCAATACCTTTCAAAAACTCACACAGCATGGTCAATTTTTCTTTTGATCCTTCACGCGTATCTTTTTTCCAAATCAAAATCGTTGGATCATATTCAAGCGTCTCAGCAAAAATGAATCCTACAGATTCAGGAAGTTCTGAGAGTACCGTCATGCGTTCTTTTTCAAGAGCAACGACTTTTTGAAGCCATGGAGTATTCTTGTGTTCTGTGACAAGCCCAGCGTTGATAAAAAATGGCAAGGCACGTTCCGTAAGCTCTACGATATCCATTTTCTTTATATATTCCTTATTATACCAGTTTAGCTTCTCGATGTTAAATACAGCAGCAGCACGTTGCACTTTTTCAAGATTAAATGCGGCAATAAGCTCATCCATGCTAAAAATTTCTCGATCATCTCCAGGATTCCATCCCAAAAACGCCAAAAAGTTGATAAAAGCCTCTGGCAAATATCCCTTTTCTCGAAAACTTTCTACAGAGACATCACCTTTCCGTTTGCTTAACTTTTGTTTTTCATGATTTACCAAAAGTGGCATGTGAGCATGCACAGGCATATCCCAGCCAAAAGCTTGATACAACAAAACATGCTTGGGAGTTGAAGGCAACCAATCTTCACCACGGATAACATGGGTAATTCCCATAGTATGATCATCAACCACAACAGCAAGATGATAGGTAGGAAACCCATCAGATTTCATCAATACTTGGTCATCAATCTCAGAGCTTTTTACACGAACTTCACCACGGATAACATCCTGAAACACAACTTCTGTATCTTCAGGAACTTTAAGTCGGATTACAAATGGTTCTTTTGCTTCCACACGACGTTTTGTTTCTTCTGGAGAAAGAGTAAATTGGTTTTTCATTTTTTCTCGATCGTATCGAGGAGATTGTTTCATCACTTCTTGATTTGTACGCATTTCTTCAAGTTCTTCTGAAGTATCAAAAGCATAATAGGCAGCACCTGTATCCAAAAGAAGTTTTACATATTTTTGGTAAACCTCAAGTCGTTCAGATTGAATATACGGACCGACTTCCCCTCGTTGAACAATCACATTATTTTCAATATAAGGACCTTCGTCTGGAGTCATTCCAGCCCACTCAAGCGTACGCAACAAATTTTCAATTGCTCCTTCAACAAGACGTTCCTGATCAGTATCTTCAATACGAAGCACAAATTTACCTCCCTGCTGTTTCACAAAGAGATATGGAAAAAGGGCCGCACGAAGGCTTCCTACATGGACATAACCGGTTGGACTAGGGGCAAAACGAGTCTTTATCATAAATCTATCAGACTAAGGCTAAGAGAGATTCTAGCATAGCAAAAAAAAGGGCACTTGACAACTCTTTTAATAACAATTAGGGTACAAGCAAAACCCCCAACAACGAAGGGAGAAAGGCATGCGTCGTAACGACCTCCAGCAATTTCTAACCCTCGTTCAAAATGAGGGGTTCAAAGGAGGAATAATCTCAGGCCCTAAGGGGAAGTTTGGGACTATGAGCCAGGTTCAAGTACGCAAGAACCTGGTTGTAGTCTATTGGCAACATAGAAAGGAGGGG
Source organism: uncultured Gammaproteobacteria bacterium (assembly GCA_964595805.1). Lineage (GTDB taxonomy): Bacteria > Patescibacteriota > Patescibacteriia > Magasanikbacterales > UBA922 > CAYTKU01. The sequence goes on along the minus strand of CAZQRI010000039.1, from coordinate 4,120 downwards.
CCTCCACCCCTTCCAGTATGTGTTGCTTGGGAGCACATCCACAGGTACCAAGAAGATGGCGAGGATAGCTTCCACGCCAAAGTCTTCGGCAATGAAGACAACCTGTGGGTACTCTGCCCAAACGTACCCACCGAGCCCGAAACCGAGGCCGAGCTTGCCTCGGTCTAAACGCGCCCCGTAACCACGGGGCGCTTGCATTTTTAAAGAGAAATTTTAGAAAGAACAATCCCCGCAGCAATCGCCACATTGAGCGATTCGGCCTCACCAATTCGAGGGATCGTACAACTTTGATCCAAAACAGTTTGCACCTGAATACTAATCCCATGAGATTCAGATCCAAATACACAAACTGTTTTTTTATTGAATTTTATTTCTTTGATCGACTCCCCCGTCATTTGCATTCCTACAACAGTATATCCTTTGGCTTGCAGCATTTTGAGATCTGGCACCAAATTTTTACTTTCAAAAATTTTACTTCGAAAAATTGACCCCATGGTCGAGCGCACTACTTTTTCATTGTAAGTATCCACACAATCTTCTGAGAGTAAAATATTTTTCACCCCAAACCAATCGGCAGTACGAATAATGGTCCCGAGATTCCCAGGATCTTTGATTCCATCAAGACAAATAATTGGCCCTTCAAAATCAAAATCTTCAATCACCGTAAGTGGCATTTTGATAATTGCCATAATCCCAGGAAAAGTCTCTGTTGTTTTTATTTCTTTGACCTCTGCCCTCGTTGCATACATTACTGTTGGTCCTGCATCGACAAATAATGGCAACTCTACAGGCACAGTTTTTTCCTCTTCCAAAATAATTGTCGTAATTTCCTGTCCGGAAGCCAAGGCCTCTTCCACCCCTTTCACACCCTCGATCAAAAACTCTCCAAATTCTTCACGATATTTTTTTTGTGTGAGTTTCTTGATATGTTTTCGAATATTTTCTGTCAGCATACAAATTATTTATTTTTGAAGTAATAAAATAAAAACACAACAGTCGCCTTCCAAATACGTTTGATACGACGTGGTTCACGAATCAAGCGATACAACCACTCAAGCCCAAGACGACGAAATATTTCTGGAGCACGTTTAACTTTTCCAGAAATAAAATCAAAAGATCCGCCAACTCCCATGGCTACTCGTACACTTGGAAGATCTGGCAAAAAACCATAGATCCATTTTTCTTGTTTTTTGTGACCAAAAGCAACAAACAAAATATCTGGAGCCGAAAGAATAATATCATCAATCAAGGCATCGTTTTTTTCTGTATCAAATGTAAAATCATTGGAAATTTGGATTCCAGGATGCATTCCTACTATTTTCAAATTCGGAAATTTTTCAAGTAATGCATGTTTACATTCTTTCAACACTTCATTTGATCCACTCCCGAGTAAATACACGGATTTATTTTTTTCTGCCGCAAGCCCACACATATCCACCATAAAATCCACGCCCGGTATACGTTCAAAAGCTTCTTTTGCAACCAGTGTAATCCCCTTGCCATCGCAAAGATTCAAGTCCCCTGCGTTCAAGACCTCTTTGAAATAGGCATCTTTTTGGGCATCTACGAGCATCTCTGGATTGGGCGTAAATACCATATTCCCTTCTCCCGAAGCCAAAAAATCAGCCACCTTGGAAAGAGCCGATGATTTATCCACACTATCAACGCGAACGCCTAAAATGTACATAAATTAGGGAAAAAACATGCTATAATAACGAGGTAAGCATACAGGATTTGACAGTTTTTTTCAATTGCGGTATTATCACTCTATACGTTTGAGTGATAATTTGTTATCCTTTCCATATATGAACCCACAAAACTTTACCAACAAATCCCAAGAAGCGCTCCAAAGAGCCGCCAATATTTCGCATGAAAATGGCCAACCCCATGTGGAACCACCGCATCTTTTTCTTGCACTGCTTGAACAGAACGACGGTGTTGTTGTCTCTGTCATAAAAAAACTCAATATTGAAGTAAACAGCCTCAAAACTGAAATTCAAAATCTCATCAACCTCCTTCCCAAACAATTTGGAGCTATGTCCCCTGGTGGTTTTGGTCAGATTCTTATGGGACAAGCCATGATGTATATTTTACAAGGGGCCCAAGAAGAATCCAAAAAAATGGGTGACGAATATATTAGTGTTGAGCACCTTCTTTTGGCATTTTTAAAAAATAGAAACCCTATTAGTGAATATCTTTCCAAAAATAAAGCCGATTACGATGCCGTACTACGAACCCTTGTACAAGTTCGTGGCAACCAAAGAGTAGACTCTGTTGAACCAGAAAGCAAATACCAAGCCCTTGAAAAATACGGCAAAAATTTTACCGAACTCGCACGCAAAGAAAAACTTGATCCTGTGATTGGTCGAGACGATGAAATCCGCCGTGTCATGCAAGTCCTCTCACGTCGTACCAAAAATAATCCTGTTCTTATTGGTGAACCAGGAGTCGGAAAAACAGCCATTGTCGAAGGCCTTGCTCAGCGTATTGTCAACGGAGATATTCCAGAAAGTATCAAAGACAAAGAAGTGATTGGTCTTGATGTTGGAGCCCTCGTTGCCGGAACCAAATTTCGTGGTGAATTTGAAGAACGCTTCAAAGCCGTGCTCAAAGAAGTGACCGAATCAAACGGAAAAATAATTTTGTTTATTGACGAACTTCATACCATCGTCGGAGCCGGCAGCAGCGAAGGCGCCATCGATGCCAGCAACATGCTCAAACCTGCGCTCGCTCGAGGAGAACTCCATACTATTGGAGCTACCACTATCAAAGAATACCAAAAGCACATTGAACGTGATGCGGCCTTTGAACGTCGTTTTCAACCCGTTATCGTAAATGAACCAAGTAAGGATGACACCATTGCCATCCTGCGTGGTATCAAAGAAAAATACGAAGTACACCATGGTGTCCGTATTACAGACCCTGCTATTGTTGCCTCTGTTGAACTTTCAAGTCGCTATATTACGGATCGATTTTTACCAGACAAAGCGATTGACCTTATTGATGAAGCTACATCGGCCCTACGCATGGAAATTGACTCTATGCCAATGGAACTCGACAAAATGAAACGTCGAAGTATTCAACTCGAAATCGAACTTCAGGCCCTGAAAAAAGAAACCGATGATGAGTCAAAAGAAAGAAGTAAAAAACTCAAAAAAGAACTTGAAAATTTGAAAGAGCAAAGCAACGAACTTGAAATTCATTGGAAAACAGAAAAAGAAATTATTACCAATATTCGTGCTTGCAAAAAAGAAATTGAACAATTGAAACAGGCAGCAGATATTGCAGAACGTCGAGGTGACCTTCAAAAAGTTGCCGAAATTCGCTATGCAAAAATTCCAAGCAAAGAAGAAGAAATAAAACAAAATCAACGAAAACTTCTTGAGATTCAACAAGGCCATGCTATCCTCAAAGAAGAAGTTACCGAACAAGATATTGCAGAGGTGGTCTCACGTTGGACAGGAGTACCTGTTACCAAAATGCTTGAAGATGATCTCAAAAAATTGGAACGCATGGAAAAAGAACTGGCCTCTCGAGTTATCGGACAAGAAGAAGCTATCAGCGCTATTTCAAATGCCATTCGCCGCTCACGCGCAGGCATGAGTGAAGAAAAAAAACCAATTGGATCCTTTATCTTTATGGGACCAACAGGTGTTGGAAAAACAGAACTTGCAAAAGCACTCGCAGAATTTCTCTTCAATGACGAAGATGCTATTGTACGCGTTGATATGAGTGAATTTATGGAGAAACATTCTGTCAGTAAACTCATCGGCTCCCCTCCTGGATATGTTGGATACGACGAAGGAGGACAACTTACCGAACGTATCCGTCGCCGCCCTTATAGCGTTATTCTTTTTGACGAAATTGAAAAAGCAAATCCAGAAGTTTTCAATATCATGCTTCAAATTCTTGAAGATGGACACCTCACCGATGCAAAAGGACGCAAAGTCAACTTCAAAAATACGGTTATTATCATGACCAGCAATGTTGGATCTGAGATGATCATGAGTATGAGTAAACGTGGTGAATTTGGTTTTGCCGCCGGCCACCAAGCAAATAGTGGTAGCAACGAAAAAGAAATCAAAGAAAAAGTCATGGAAGCACTCAAAGAACATTTTAA
>CAZQRI010000038.1:0-7785 GCA_964595805.1 uncultured Gammaproteobacteria bacterium | reverse complement strand
GATTCTCTTCAAAGAACATATTTTGGTATCTCTTGAAGTTGGATTTGTGATGCTTGTAGCAAATTTTGTTTTGGCTATTGTCGCTTGTATTGGAGCTGCTATATTTCTTTCTCCACTACTGCTTAGCTTTTTGTTTTATAGTATGATTAGCAATCCTTATATTTGGTTTGCTGTCGGAGCAAGTGGAATATTTTGCTGTATTGTTTATCTTGTGGCTTTGGGATCATTTTTTACCGTGATGACAACCTCTGTATGGTCCTATCTCTTTTATAGAATGCATTCTCACGGAATAGAAAGTCGTTTGGTACATCATATTGCTCGTTTTATACCATTTAAAAAATAGTGTATTGATATTTCTGTATGTCTGATGATTTACAAGTTCCGAAAAAACCACTTTTGAAAATTGCTTCGAGTGAGGTAGAAGAAAAATTTCAAGCAAAGATGGGACAGGTAGCACATAAAGAAAAAGAAGTGGAAACACAAAGATTTGCTGGAATGGCAGGCTTTCCTTATATTTCTCTTGAAAAATTTCCGGTGAGTCAACAGGCGCTGCGGCAGGTACCACAAGATCAGGCCGAAGCTTTGGGTGCGGTTTGCTTTTTGGTAGATCACGACGAAGTTCGTGTCGGTGCTATAGACCCTTCTCAGAGTGAAGTGCAGGAGCTTATGGAAAACATCGCTGCCAAAAACAATGCTCATGGGGCTCTTTATACAATTTCACCAGCAAGTTTTGAACGTATTATTCAGCTGTATGCAACCTTGCCAACCGTAAAGGCAATTACCAAAGATGTAGAAATTCGTGAAGAAGACTTGGCTCAATTTCAATCTACGGTCAATGATTTTGCATCTTTTCAAGCGCAAGTAGATGGAAAAAATGCCACTACGGTTGTAACTGCTGTAATGGGAGCGGGTCTCAAGCTTGGTGCATCGGATGTACATATTGAAGCAGAAGAAAAAGGTGTGGTGGTACGTTTTCGTTTGGATGGTATTTTGCACGATGCAGCAACACTTCCAAAAGATACCTACAAGGGTTTGATTTCTCGTTTGAAACTTATTTCTTCACTCAAGATTAATATTAGCGATAAGCCTCAGGATGGTCGTTTTACTCTCAAACTTTCAACAGGGGATGTGGATGTTCGTGTGTCTACACTACCAACAGTGTATGGTGAAAGTGTGGTTATGCGTCTGTTGGTGCAAAATCGTAAGGGACTGAGTCTCGAAGATTTGGGTATTCGTGGCGTAGCTTTTGAAGAAATCAAGCGCCAGATGGAGCGTCCAAATGGTATGATTATTACGACCGGTCCGACTGGAAGTGGTAAAACAACAAGTTTGTATGCCATGATGACTATTTTGAATCAGCCAGGAGTAAAAATTTTGACTCTGGAAGATCCTGTTGAATATAAAATGGCTGGAATTAACCAAAGTCAGATTGACCTTTCGAGTGGTTATACTTTTGCCAAAGGTTTGCGCTCAATGCTTCGTCAGGACCCAGATATTGCCATGGTCGGAGAAATCCGTGACCTTGAAACTGCAGATATTGCGGTACAAGCAGCGCTGACAGGACATTTGATTTTATCTACTATCCATACCAATAGTGCTTCGGGGGCTATTCCTCGTTTCTTGTCTATGGGAGTTAAACCATTTTTGCTGGCTCCTGCGCTTAACTGTGTTATTGGTCAGCGTTTGGCTCGTAAACTTTGTCAAAAATGTAAAAAAGAAGTACAGCTGGATCAGGCAACCATAGAACGTATTGCAAAAATTATTACAGAAATGCCAGAAGCAGCACGAAAAGATGCAGAAGCAAAGCCAAAAGTATTTTATACCGCTCAGGGCTGTGATGCTTGTAATAAAATTGGATATAAGGGACGCGTGGGTTTGTATGAGGTATTTGTGATGAACAAACAAATTGAAGAAATTGTTTTGAGTAGCCAGGTTTCAGAATATGAAATTGAACGTATTGCCGTTGAAAATGGAATGATAAAAATGGTTCAAGATGGAGTCTTGAAGGCACTTGATGGTATTACCAGTATTGATGAAGTATTCCGTGTTATTGAATAAAATTACTCAATACTGCAAAAATGTGGTATAATACAAAATACATAACATTTTAGCCTGTCTTTTTATGGTGTCACGTCATCGCCAAACATCACTTCAAAACGATCCACCAGTGCAATTTTATAAATTTGTTGCACTTTCTTTTCTCATTATCACACTTGTGCTTTTGGGAGTTATCGTGTTTATGTCTGCCAAACGTGCAGAGATAACAATTGTTGCAAAAGCTACTCCGGTGGATGTGAATACTGATATTGATATTGGATCGGTTGCGAATGGTGATGATGTTGATGGTGTGGTGACTTCTACTTTTGTAAATTTTTCAAAAACATTTCAAGTAACCGGAAATCATGAAGAGCCAGCTCCTTCTACAGGAACAGTTACCTTGCATAATGATAGCCCTGCTCCACAGGCACTTGTTGCCACCACGCGTGTACTTTCGGAATCTGGTGTTTTATTTCATCTCAAAAATGCTGTGACGGTACCCGCAAATGGAAAAGTGACCGCAGAAGTATATGCTGATAAAGCGGGGAAAGAAAGTAATATTGGTCCATCAAAATTCACTATTCCAGGACTCAATGAAGCAAAACAAAAAGTTGTTTATGCAACGAGTGACTCTCCTATGATTGGTGGTGTGCGAATTGTTGGATCACTTGGTGCCGATGATTTTGAATCGGCAAAGCGTGCTTTTGCTGATGAATTACAAAAACAAGGACAGGATATTTTATCTACAAAATTTCCAGGCAAAAAAGCTGTTTTTGCTCTTGATAATCTTGTTGTAACATCAAGTGCTGTTATTGGTTCGGATATTGGTACTTTTGATGTAAGAGGTTCTGGTACCGTAATTGGTATTTTGTATGATAATGCCGAAATCACAAATTTGGCAAAAACTTTGCTCGTAAAACGTGCCATTGATGATACTGAAAGTATTGAAACCGGAACAAAAGATCCAACCGTAACATTGGCAGAATATCATAAGGATACACAAAGTGCTACGGTTCATCTTTTTTATGATGGTCTGGCAACTTTGAATCCAAAAAGTAAAGAAATTGAAAGAAGTGTATTTTTTGGAAAGAGCAAAGACGAGGTTCGTCGTTATTTGCTGACCCTCGATCACGTACATAGTGTGGATGTACAGTTTCATCCAGCGTGGATGCAGTCTGTGCCACATATTTCTGACCATGTTCAAGTGATTGTGAAAGAAGTAGAATAGTATTTGACAGAGAAAATAAAATAGGGTAGTCTGTAAAAAGATACGCTTGAACAGGGGATACTAACCCTGTGAGTATCAAGACAATTTTTTAAAAGTGAAATATTCGGGTGGAACCGTCTTGAATGTATATTCTTGACCCCGGTATATATAGTTTCGCAAGAATTTGTGAGGGTATATATACTGGGGTTTTTATTTTTGTTATTAACACATTATTATATGGAAAAAGAACAATTGGAACACCTGCGACATTCTTGTTCTCATTTGCTTGCTGCTGCAATTCAAGAATTGTATCCAGAGGCAAAACGTACGATTGGTCCAGCCATTGATACTGGTTTTTACTATGACTTTGACTTTTTGGATATAAAAATTTCGGATGCAGATCTTCCAAAGATTGAAGAAAAAATGCGTGAAATCTTGAAGTCTTGGAAAAATTTTGAGAAAAAAGAAGTCAGTGCAGAAGAGGCAAAAACATACTTTGCGAAGAATGAATATAAATGTGAACTCATCAATGAATTTGCTGTGGAAGGACAGATGCTCACATTTTATACCTGTGGAAATTTTACAGATTTGTGTCGTGGAGGACATAGTGACAATCCCGGCGAAGAATTGAAACATTTCAAATTGCTTTCTGTGGCTGGTGCCTATTGGCGAGGGGATGAAAAAAATAAAATGTTGACTCGTATTTATGGTACTGCATTTGAAAGTGCAGAAGCACTCGATGCATATTTGAACATGCTCGAAGAAGCAAAAAAACGAGATCATAGAAAACTTGGAAAGGAATTGGATTTGTTTACTTTTTCTGAACTCGTGGGAGCAGGACTTCCACTGTGGACACCAAAAGGAACATTGCTTCGAAATATTTTGAATGATTATGTCTGGGAGCTTCGCAAAGAACGCGGCTATGAACGGGTGGAAATTCCACATATTACCAAAAAAGATCTGTACGAGACTTCTGGTCACTGGGCAAAATTTTCTGACGAGCTCATGAAGATTCAAACTCGTGAAGGACATGAATTTGCCATGAAACCAATGAACTGTCCTCACCATACACAAATTTTTGCACGCAAATCACATAGTTATCGTGAAATGCCACAGCGTTATGCCAATACAACAATGGTATACCGTGACGAGCAAACAGGGGAGCTGCATGGACTTTCTCGTGTTCGTGCTATTACGCAAGATGACGCGCATGTATTTTGTCGCAAATCTCAGGTTCGAGAAGAATTTTTGAAAGTATGGGATATTATTGATACTTTTTATCCAGCGTCTGGATTCAAGGAACTACGTGTTCGTCTGTCGCTTCATGATCCAGAGCACTTTGAAAATTATCTCGGAACTCGTGAACTTTGGCAAGAAGCAGAAGATGCACTTCGCAATCTTGCTCGTGAACGGGGTGTGAATTTTATTGAGGCGCCAGGAGAAGCAGCATTTTATGGACCAAAGGCAGATTTTATGGCCAAAGATTCACTTGGTCGTGAATGGCAGGTTGCAACGATTCAGCTGGATATCAATCTTCCAGAGCGATTTGACTTGTCTTGTGTCAACGAAGCGGGAGAAAAAGAACGCATTGTCATGATTCATGCGGCGATCATGGGTTCTATTGAACGTTTCTTAACAATTTTCTTGGAACATCATGGTGGAGCACTCCCAGTATGGGCTTCTCCTGTGCAAGTATTGTTACTTCCGGTATCTAACGAAAAACATCTTGAGGGAGCTCGTGCAATGATGAAAGAACTTGAAGATGCAGGAATTCGCGCCGAAGTAGACAGTGCCGATGAAACAGTAGGGAATAAGATCCGTAAGAGCGCAGGAGCAAAGATTCCATACGTATTGGTAGTAGGAGACAAAGAACTCGGTGGAGAGCCTCTCATGGTCCGTATACGCGGTCAGGAGGCCCAAGAAAAGATGGAGAAGAATGTATTTGTGGAAAGAGTTGTGAATGAAACAAAGACAAAGAAATAAGCATAAAAAAACCGGCTCTGTAAATGAGTCGGTTTTTTATTATTGAAATTTTATTCGAGTGGAATCTTTTTTGCTTTTCCTCTGGAGAAGTGCGCAGATTCAATGACCCACTGATTATTTTTCCAAGCAACTACGAAGCTATCTGTAGAGAGAACTGTATCGGGGATTTCGATATACTCAATTGTTGGATCAAAGGTATCAACAATGTGTCCTTCTTTGTCGGCTGCACGAACGGTTTCACTGGATCTTTCTCTGGCTTTTTCAAGTTTTGTAGGATCATCTGTATAGTCTGTATGTAGTATGAGAGTTGCCAATGCTTCGATGACACCTTTTCCAGAAAGAGTAGTGAAGTGGACGTTGTATGCATCACCAGGAAGCATTTCAAAGCGAAGGCCGTCAATACTAAATTTTCTTGTCTCTGGAGATAATACTCGACTTTCTGCATTTTTGAGGTTCACTGCAAATTGCGGAGCATTTTCTTTATCGGCATTTTTCAAAAGTACGGCTTTTCCATCTTCGGAGAGTCCAACAATTTTGTACTTGCCTGGCTGAGAAGCGAGAGGAATATACTCAATAATATCACCAGTTTTGTATGTATGTGCTCCAATGTGAATATCTGTTGCTGTAGATTTTTCAACTTTTGTTTCTACTTGGGTATTTTGTGGAGCTATCTTTGTTTCGGCTGTTTGTGTTGGGGCCTTTACTTCTTTTGTGGTTTTGATTTGTTCGATTGAGTTGATACGAAGTTTTCCCTCAGGAGTGATGGAGTAGTCAAATTGAAGGCTGTTTCCTTCTTTTATAGAACTGTGTGCTGCATTTGCAAGGGCAAATTGGGCAACGGCACGGCGTACATCGATTTTGTTGAGCTGTGGTTCTTTTTCCAAAAGAGTTTTTACCACAAGTCCAATGGTGGTGTCACCAGGTTTGATAAGGACAGATTCGACGGTAATTTGTGGTTTTGGGGTTTCAATTGGTGTAACTTTGGGAGTAGGAGTTTCTGTCCTGTGATAAACAAAATCTCGTACAATATTTGGCATTTCATTATACTCGGAGCTGCGTGGAGCTGGTGGAGTGGTCATTGTCTCTGTGAGTGGCAAATCGGGTACTGCTTTTGCTGCATCAGGAATGACACTGGCATCAAGTCCAAGATCATAATTGCTCGTTGGTTCTGCAACAGAAGTATCATTGAGTTCCCAGGTTAAATCAGCACCAGAGTCGATCGTTGCATCACGAGGTGCTGTTTGGCTATTGGTTTGTGTGAGTCCTGCATCGCGGATTGGATCTCCGGCACTGATGTGGACCGGTTCTAAGTTTTGGCTTGTTGCTGGAATATTTTTATTTTCGTTATTTTCGTTTAAAATTTTGTCTGCAACCAAAACAAATCCAGCGACAACAGCACTTCCAAGATAAAGCCAAGGGTTTTTCCAAAATGATGGTTTCAGTTTTTTTGTGGGGATTCGGGTTTCTTCCGTAATTTCTTTTTGTTCTGTGATGAGATCTTCAAGCTGTTTGGTGGTTTTGTCTGCGAGAGTTTGCGCTTCTGTTAGGAGCTCTAATTTTTTTGAAAGAGACTTTTCTGTTGTAAATTTTTTATTCAATTCTAAGATATATCGAAGAGTCTTTTCAATTTCTAAAAGGGTATTTCCTTTATGGGGAAATGTCTTGTATTCAGCATAAAGTTTCTTTAATGTAGCAAGACTTTCTTGAATTTTTATGGTAGCACTGTTAACTTCTTCTTGTTTGTTTTCTTGTTCAAGAGATCTTGCCTGTGCAGATTGCTTTAACTCTGTAGGAATAGGTGTTTGGGTAAGATCAGCGATTTTTTCGAGAATAGATTGAAGAGGTGTTGAAAGTCTTTCGTAAACTGCAATTAATTTTTGGAAATTTTCAAGAAATTTTGCAGTTGATGCATAAGTATAATTTTGGCAGAGTTGGAGTGCTATAGTGCGGTCAGGTATCGTTAATGCTTGTATTTCATTTTCGAGATTGAGGTAAATGTCTTTATTTTCTGGTTCTGGAATTTGTTCAAGAGATGGAATTTCCATACCATTTAATTGTCCGAGTTCAACAAGAGCATTATGAGCAAAACGAAGTGCTTCATAGTATTGTCCTTCTTTTTGAAGACTTTGGGCTTTATCAAAAGAAAATTCTACTCCTGCTAGTTGGGTATCAGAAAAAAGGTGTTGAACTTGCTTATATGTGGCTACTATTTCTTCAAGATACTCTTCCAAAAGTTCTTTTGCGGTTTCTTTTTGGATAATGGCTTGACCAACATCATCAAATTTCTTTCGGAAGCGTTTAGTCTGGAGTATTTCACAGATTTTTTTTGTTCTGTGATAAATAATATCGTAAGCATCATTGGAAGATTCAATAGCTTCAATATTTTCGCTACGGGTGAGTCCTTCTGTTCCATCACTAGAAAGCATGAGCACTGATCCTTTGGAAAATTTTGCAGAAGAAAAACGAAATTCGGCACTTGGTGTTCCAAGCATTGGTCCTACAATGTTGTTGAGACGAAAGGCAAGGCCAAGAAGAAGACGAGAATTTTCTGGGTCAAT
>CAZQRI010000037.1:6489-7943 GCA_964595805.1 uncultured Gammaproteobacteria bacterium | reverse complement strand
GTAATAAATTGAATGATAAGCTCGAAGCACGTTCTGAAAAGAAAAAAGCAACTTCAAAGAAAAAATAAATCAAAAAAAAATCCCTTCGCCATGAGCGAGGGGATTTTTTATTATGCTTTGTGTGGAATGACATTGACGAACTTTGTTTTTTTCATCGTTCCGTCAAATCGTGCACGTTTGCGGCTTGTAAATTTTACAATACCGGCAACGATGGCGAAGAGTGTATCATCCTTACCTTGGCGAACATTTTTTCCGCCATGGATTGGAGTACCGCGTTGGCGAATCAAAATTGTTCCGCTTTTGACGCTTTGTCCGTCACCGACTTTTGTTCCGAGATATTTTGGCTTGGAATCTCGTCCCAAGTGGGTGGAACCACCCGCTTTTTTGTGTGCCATGTGTTTTGAACACATCACTGCCAAAGGGCTTAGCCTCTGACGAACAGCCCGTCCATGCCCTCCAGCCACGAGACGTCGTTAACCATGTCGTAAATTTAAATTGTGCTTATTATAGCGGGTTTGCTCTTGATTGTCAAGGTCTCTTTTCTAGGGTATAATAAGGAGGTATTATGGCAAAACTTTATCCCGTTAAGCTCTATTTGAAACATAAAAGTACCTATATTCCGCTTGCTGTGGCTTTTTTGTTGAATCTTATTATTTGGGGATGGCTTTTGTATAATATTGGCTTTTCCACAGATTCTGTCTTTCTTCATTATACTATTTTGTTTGGAGTTGACCTGACCGGTTCTGCCCTAACGGTGTATGCACTTCCTGGTCTTGGACTTTGTCTTATTCTTTTCAATGCCTGTATTGGTTGGTTTATGTATGAAAAGGATGAATTTGTGGCGCAAAGTGCCAATGTTATTTCTGCTGTTTTGCACCTCTTTCTTTTTGTTGCGACCTGTATTTTGGTATTTTTGAACGTATGAGTATCAAAGCTCTCAAAAGTGATACTGCTTTTTTGGTATATTTTTCACTGGTCCTTATCTTTGGACTTGTTTTTTTAACGTCAGCAAGTTCCGTAGTTGGTTTTGATAAATTTCATGATACCTATTTTTTTGTAAAGCATCAGCTGTTGTATGGAGTTGTTCCTGGATTTTTGGGACTCTTGTTTTTTGCAAAGCTTGATTATCAAAAATTACGTTCTTGGAGTCCTATACTTTTTATGGGATCCTTGTTTTTGTTGTTTTTGGTATTTATTCCAGGGATTGGTTCGGCCTTGAATACAGGGAATCGAAGTTGGATTGTACTTCCATTTTTTTCTTTTCAGCCTGCAGAGTTTGCAAAATTTGCTTTGATTGTTTATTTTTCTGCTTTTTTGGCAAAGATGGGGGATGGGATAAAAAACTTTAAAGAAGGTTTTTTGATTGCACTTGGGGTAGCGATGATTCCGGTTGTGTTTGTGATGCTCCAACCAGATATTGGGACTATGTCAATTTTGTGTTTTATTATTTTTGG
>CAZQRI010000037.1:0-6479 GCA_964595805.1 uncultured Gammaproteobacteria bacterium | reverse complement strand
ATATGTATAATAAAAACAAACAACAGACTATTGTTTTTGGATTGTTGTTTATTGCCGATTCAAAAATGAGTCATATGAGTTTGCTGGCTCTTGCCGCTGTGTTGGGATTTTTGGTGATTATTGCCATTGCTCCGTATCGTTTGGCACGTTTTACAACCTTTTTGCATCCAGAACTTGACCCACAGGGGATTGGTTATCATATTAATCAATCTTTTATTGCTATTGGTTCTGGTGGGTTTTTTGGTGAAGGACTTGGGCAATCAAGACAAAAATATCAGTATTTACCAGAAGTGCAAGCAGATAGTATTTTTGCTATTATTTCCGAAGAAATGGGATTCTTTTTGACAGTGGCTTTTTTGATGCTGTTTTTGTTGTTTATTCAAAGAGGTCTCAAAATTGCCAAAAATTCGGATGATATATTTGCTCGCTTTTTGGTGACGGGTATTATGATTTGGTTTATTGGTCAGGCTTTTTTGAATATTGCTGCTATGGTCGGACTCATGCCTTTGACGGGGGTACCACTTCCTTTTGTCAGTCATGGGGGAACCGCTCTTGCGATTGCCCTTTGTGCGGTGGGTGTTGTTTTGAATGTGAGTAAACGTGCAAACATGCAGACCTAGAAGTTATATTTTTTTATAAATTATCTAAAGGTATGAAAATACTTTTTTCTGGTGGAGGAACTTTGGGACCCGTGACACCACTGTTGGCTTTGTATGAAAATATAAAAGATCATGAGGGCATTTTTTGTGTGTGGGTAGGAACAGAAGATGGTCCCGAAGCAGTATTGGTGCAAAATGCAGGTATTCCATTTTTGACTCTTCCTGCAAGTAAGTTACGAAGGTATTTTTCTTGGAAAACCTTTCGTGACATGTTTATTTTTTTGCAAGCTTTGTGGCAAGCTTTTTTCTTGTTACGACGTGAAAAACCAGATGTTTGTATTTCTGCAGGGGGTTATGTATCGGTTCCCTTGCATATTATTGCGCGAATGCTTGGTATAAAAACATGGATTCACCAACAGGATCTGGAACTTGGTCTTGCCAATCGTCTTATGGCTCCGACGGCTGATCTTATTACGGTTGCGCTTCCACAGAGTTTACTTTATTTTCCAAAAGAAAAAACACGTATGCTTGGAAATCCTGTACGACCAAGTATTTTGCAAGGAAAGAAACAAATTGCTCTCCAAAAATTTGGACTCGATCCAAAGTTACCCGTGATTTTTGCAACGGGTGGGGGAACTGGATCTGAGAAAATAAATGTTTTAATTGCACAGCTTGCACTGGAGCTTGAAGATCGTGCCCAGATCATTCATTTGACAGGAAAAGAGAGAAAAACTTTGGAACCAGATCGTCCTTTGACACACTATCATACCTTTGAATTTTTGGGTGAAGATATGGCCGATGCCTATGCGCTCTGTGACATTGTTATTTGTCGTGGGGGATTTGGAACACTGTCCGAACTTGCTGCTCTCAAAAAAACAGCAATCGTTATTCCAAAATCTGGACACCAAGAAGAAAATGTAAAATTTTGTTCGGATCTTGGTGGCTTGCTTTCTTTGAATGAAAACACAACAACATCACTTGAACTTGAAAGTAAGGTACTTGGACTTTTGGATGATCCACAACTTCGACTACGTTTGGGAGAAACACTGGCAACCTGTATTCCAAGTGCCACAAAAGAATCCATATTTGATTGTTTGAACTTGCTTGGTGTGATATAATATTGGTATTCTGTTTTTTCTCTCTTTTTTATGCCAATACCAAGTCTACGTCCTGACTATGAGAGCTTAGGAAAAGATACGATTTGTGTTTTTGCTCAAACAAACTTCCGCAATCAATTGCGGCGTTTTGGTATAAAACTCGATGACCGACGTCGTCACATGTATATTGTTGGAAAAACAGGTATGGGAAAATCAACCATGATGGAAAACATGGTACTTGACGATATTTTTTCGGGCAATGGTATTGGACTTGTGGATCCACATGGAGATTTTGCCGAAAAAATTCTCAATTATATTCCAGCCAAACGTATCAATGATGTCGTGTATATCAATCCTTCGGATCTTGATTTTCCAATTGGTTTCAATATTTTGGAGGTACACAACGAAGGGCAAAAACATTTGATTGTTGCGGGCCTCATGGGAATTTTCAAAAAGATTTGGCCAGATGTTTGGAGTGCTCGTATGGAGTATATTCTCAATAATACACTTTTGGCCTTGATTGAGTATCCAGGATCAACATTGCTTGGTATTAATCGTTTGTTATCAGATAAAAAATACCGCAAAAAAGTAGTTGCAAAAGTAAAAGATCCTGTGATCAAAAGTTTTTGGAATGTAGAGTTTGCAAGTTATACAGAAAAATACGCGCAAGAAGCTGTTGCTCCAATCCAAAATAAAATTGGGCAATTTTTGTCGACCAATGTGATTCGTAATATGGTCGCGCAGGTAAAATCTACCATTGATATTCGCAAACTCATGGATGAAAAAAAGATTGTAATCATGAATTTGAGTAAAGGACGTATTGGAGAAGACAATAGTCGTTTGCTTGGTGGAATGCTCATTACCAAAATTCAGCTTGCGGCTATGGAACGTGTGGATACTCCTGAAGCAGAACGTAAAGATTTCTTTTTGTATGTTGATGAATTCCAAAATTTTGCAACCCCATCGTTTGCCAATATTTTGTCAGAAGCCCGAAAATATCGTTTGAGCCTTATTATGGCGCATCAGTATATAAAACAGCTTGATGAAATCGTAGCCGATGCTGTTTTTGGAAATGTGGGAACAATTATCTCATTTCGTATTGGTGGAGGAGACGCCGAGATGCTTGCCAAAGAATTTACTCCTGTATTTTTGGAAGAGGATTTGGTGAATTTACCAAAATTTCAAATATTTTTGAAACTCATGATTGATGGTGTTTCTTCAACACCATTTAGTGCCATGACTTTGCCGCCACTTGGAAGTCCAACCGATAGTCTTGAAAAGGTTATTCGAGTTTCTCGTGAACGCTATGGTCGTCCTCGTGAAGCCATTGAAGAAAAAATTATGCGTTGGGCCGGACTTGAAGGTGATCTTGATGAGGAAGACGAAGATTTGGAATCTCCAACAATTGAAAGGGGGCCTATGCAAGAACTATCTGTTTCATCAGTTGTTTTACCAGAAAAAACACTTGAAATTCAAGCCCCCGAAGAAATTTCTGAAGAAGAACCAGTGCTTCATTTGGATTCTTTATTGCCGCTTTCTTCCGAGTCTCAGGATTTAGAAACTTTTGAAGAAAACGCTTCTGTCCTTGATGAAGGTGAAGATAGTGTACATTTTGAAAATCCTAAGCCTGTATCTGTTGTTGCGTCTTCTGCAGCAACTCCTTCGTCTCCTATTTCGGGAGAAAAGAAAAAACGACGACGTCGACGTAGACGAAAATCTTCTGGTGGATCTGAATCTTCTCGTTCTTCCTCGGGTTCTAATGTATAAAATTGTATGTTTTCGAATTTGCGGCAGTATTTTCGTCTCTCTTCCATTACTTTCTTTTTCGTTTTGTTAACAATTTTTTCTCTCCCATTGCTTTTTGTTCCGTCTTTTCGCAGTGTGTGGGATTTACCAAAAGAGCTTGCCCTTTATTTTTTTCTCAGTATTATTTTTATTCTGAGTCTTTTTGAAATAGTAAAAACCAAAAAATTACGCCAAAAAAGAACAGTACTTGATAAACCATTTTTATTTTTACTCGCAACTACTTTATTTTCAACGCTGCTCTCAAAAAACCCATCATTGAGTTTTTGGGGAATGGGGGATAGTTTTGTACTTCATTTTTTTGCAATATTTTTGTTTGTCGCTTGGTCTTGGATTCTTATCCAAAAGATAGAATCAGAAAAATTATTTCGTCAGGCTTTATTTTTCTTTTTCTTCTCTGGAATTTTTTCTAATCTTATTTTTTTATCATTTGAATTTTCTCGTTTTTTTGCAGGAAACATAATAAATCCTGTTGCCAAGTTCAATAGTGTTTTTGGTATTTATATTGTTACTTTATTTACGCTTTCTTTGGGAAGTCTGGTTCCAAAAATAAAAAAAAATGGACTCATGTTTGTGATTTCAAGTCTTTGTTCTCTTTTGAGTTTGATAACACTTTTTCGTTTGGATTTCCAAATGTTGTGGGGACTTTTGGCCTTGGGAATGGCACTTTTATTTTTAGTGGGAATGGCTTTTTGGGGGGCGGTACGAAAACCTGTGTTGATGGTTACTTTTCTTCTCTTTTTATTTTCTCTATTTCATGTGCTTGTCCCCAATGTCTTGAAGTTTGGACGAGCGCTTCCTTCTGAAATTAATTTGAATCCCGGACTTTCTCACTCTATTGTTACTTCTGTACTTGGAGCAGGTCCACAAAGTTTTTTGTTTGGCAGTGGACCGGGTACTTTTGTATATGATTTTTCGCTTTTTCGTCCAAGTGCCTTGAATCAAAATTCATATTTTTGGTCTTTACGTTTTGATTCTCCTTGGAGTTCTCTGTCTGCTTGGGCCTCAGAACTTGGATTTTTGGGATCTTTAAGTTTCCTTCTTATTTTACTTTTGATTTTTGGTTCGGTACTCAGTGCGGTTCTTCATATTCGTTCAACTTTTTGGAAACGCGCACGATTTTCTTTTGAAAAAATAAGAGCGAGTGATTTTTCTTTGGAATATTTTGTATGCATGATTGGATGGATTTTGCTGACAATTGGAATTTGCGTTTCGGTATATAATTTTGCGCTGTGGTTTTTGTGGTGGACATTGCTTGCCTTTGTTGTTTTGGGCTTGGCCTATATTCAACCAAGCCTTGTAAAAGAAAGTGAAAAAAGTTTTGAAATTAGTCCACAGTATGTTTTTGTCGTTTCATTCTTCTTTTTGCTCTTATCTGCCATTACGGTATTTGGTGGAGTTATGTGGGGAAAAATTGCTCTTGCGGAAAATTTTGTTGCCAAATCTCAATTACCTCAAGCTTTGGAGCTTCGACCGCATTCATCTGAATATTTACTTTTATTGGCCAAACAGTCATTTGAAAAGTCTCTTTCTCTTGTCTCGACTAATCCAAATCAGGCAGCAGAACTTTTATCCGATACCATAGAATTCGCAAGTCGTGCACGTGAGATTGATCCACAGAATGTTCGTGTCTTTGAAGTCCTTTCCGCTGCGTATTTACAAACACTTCCGTATACCAGTGAAGTTTCTTTGCAGCAATCATTGCTTTATGCAACGGATGCTGTTGAGCAAGCACTTCTTTTGGAACCTAATAACCCTGTTTTTGTAGCAGAATTGGGTCTTATTCAAGAATTTTCAAATCAATTTGATCTGGCAGAAAAGTCCTACAAAAAGGCAATTCTACTGAAATCCGATTATGTACAGGCTTATTTTGACCTTGCTCGTCTGTATGAAAAACAAAATACTATTGATGCGGCTATTTCGACCTATGAAGAATATCGGGTAATCGATTCTCAAAATAGAGATGTACTCTATGAACTTGGGCGCTTGTATTATAATAGAAGACATGAGGGAGATGATAAACGGGCCGAAAAAATATGGCTGAGTGCAGTCAAAATAGACCCAGATTTTTCAAATGCTTTGTATAGTTTGGGCTTATTATACGAAAAAAGAGGGGAATATGCCTTGGCAGGAGAATACTTCAAAAAGGTTTATAGCTTGAATCCTGGGAATAAGGATGTTGATAAAAAATTAAAAAGTTTATCTCTCTAGCTTCCTTGACAAAAACTAAAAAATATGCTATAATACGCCCAGCAATTGGTAGGTTTGAAAGACGGGTTTGGGAAAAAATGCTCGTAATAGATCCCAACAAACAGTCACAAAACAAACAGTTGCAGTGAAAAGGTCGGGATTTATTAAAGAACCCACCCAATGGGTTTACAAATACGAGCATTTAAAATAAACTATACTATGTACGACCAAAACGCAGCACCTCGTCAAATGTACGATGTGAACGAAACATGTTCTTCATGTGGAGCAGCTATTACTCAACTTCCTTTCATGCCAAGTGGTGACAAACCACTTCTCTGCCGCGATTGTTTGCGCGCAAAGAAATCTGCTGGTTTTAACAACCGCGGACCACGTCCAATGAAACAGATGTTTGATGTAGATATCAACTGTTCAGAATGTGGAAAACACATTTCTCAGCTTCCATTCCAGCCAACAAATGGTAAACCAGTTTACTGTTTTGACTGTAATAAAGCTCGCCGTGACAACATGGCGTAAAATCTTTATTGATTTTCAAAGGCCACTCCCGTAATAGGGGGTGGTTTTTTTATCTCTATAGACTTGCTTTTTTCAGTATTTTTGATAGTATAAAAATATCTGTAGGCTGTAGGTATATAAACTTTTTGCGGGTTATGACCTCCGCAGAGGTCATCCCTGAGTCTACAGACGAAGAAAGCAAAAAGTTGATATATATAAGACACTGATATTTTTATGTATACAGCAGAACAACAAGCATTTTTAGAATATGTGACCC
>CAZQRI010000036.1:0-8205 GCA_964595805.1 uncultured Gammaproteobacteria bacterium | reverse complement strand
AAATTTTTGAGGTAATTTGATACGGAATATTGGCAAGCAGTTTATACTGTTTCGGAATCTTGTCTTTTTGTAAATCTGCCTGAGTCAAAACATTGCCCCATACCATTTCAATATTTTCAAACTCTCTTTGCTCTTTATTCCAATATGCTTCCAAAAATTTTTCGATTTCAAAAGCAACAATTTTTTTTACCAATGGCGCCATTGCCAAAGTAAGGACCCCAAAACCAGGTCCGATTTCAAGAACCGTATCATCCTCAGATAATTCCCCTGCTTCGATTATTTTGTTAATTGGAGCTTCTGCCACCAAATAATTTTGACCATAGGCCTTACTCGGGGCCATTCCCGCCTCGGCACAAAGTTCTTTGAGATAATTTGGACTCAGCAGTTCTTTTTTCATAGCGTGTTTGCAAGAATTACCCGTATATCATACAATAAGAAAGCTTTAATTCCAAACTTTCACCTATGCCCCCAGAACAAATCGTTGAAATGGTCAAAAACAAGCAAATCGACCCAAAGTGGATTCTCTTTCCATACAGCAAAGTTCGTTCTGTCCTCATGCTTCTGTATAAACTCTTTTTTACAGGAATTTTTCTTGGAAGTGCTATTACCCTCTATACACAATCCACCAAGCCACTTGTCTCTGATACAAAAATAATCATTGGCGCCATGGGAGCAATTGGGATTATTGCCCTTTTGGTCCTTGTGCATCACATATATACCCTCTTCTTTCTGGGAAGTAATATGATTGTTCTCACAGAGACAGGCCTACTCAAATCAATACGAGGAAAAATTACATTTTGGGAATACAGTGATATACAAAACCTCCAACAAATCATATCCCAATCAAAAAATACCATGCCAACCTATTCTATTGAATTTAAAGATGCCAAAAGTGGAAAGATACTCGAACTTGTTCGGGGAAATGAATTTGGTTCATCACAAAGTATTTTTCAGGTTTTGAAGACAAAAACTTCTCTCTAAATTATTTCTATGTTTTTTTCAATCCTTATTTTTGTTGCATTTATCGTGTTTGTAGGCGTCCTCCAAAAATCACAACGAAAATCACTCGCCACTTATAGTGCTGCGGCACAGGCAAACGATCCTTTTAAAGATCTGGCACAAGAACTTGGGCTTCACTACGAAGTTTTTTCTCCCGAAACAAATAAAAATACTCTCTATTCAAGTGGTTCTCTCATGACAGGAAATTACCAAAATATCCCAGTTGAAGTTACTTATGCCATGACAACAGAAAGCGCTCCAGCAAATTTTCGTTATGCTGCGAGCTATACCATGCAAAAAACTATTGCTTTTCGTGTAAAAAATTCACAAAAAAAAGAATTCCAAATTCTTCCAAAATCTTTTGGTGGACAAGGTGGAACAGCAAGTGGAAATTCTAGATTTGATGAAACACTTTCTCTTATTGGAGAAAGTGCTCTTCCGCTTGAAATTATTGAATATTGTGCAGAACTCGGATGGATGAATCTCTCCCTCAAAGGTGACACCCTTCTTTTTAGTGATACCTTCTACGATGAACGGGCAGGAGTACAGATGATGAATTTGGCACATCCTATTTGGAAATCAACTCCACTGCAAACCGCAATAGATATGCAGAGTGCAAAAAGATTTTTTGACATCATGACAAAATTTGCCGCAACACTCTAAACTCGATTGGAAATAAAAAAGACTTGTAAGAATGCAAGTCTTTTTTCGTCATATTTTTTGAGGAGGGATTTTTGATGTTGGAAAAAATTCGACAGAGGGTATTCGAGCTCACAGCCCGAGAGCTCGGTGTGGCTGCCGATGGTCTGCATGAAGATCACCTGCTTACCCCGCAGGGCTGGTATCACGTCGCGATCGTTTGCGACGTCTACCTCGTGCAGAGTGACGACATGATTCTCTGGCGTCGCCCAGAAGCGCCCCGCCGACTCGGGGACATCATCCTCGAGATTTTCCAGCACAATGCGGCCCATGCCGCCTAGCGTCGAAGCCTTGCCGGCTTCGACTTGTCATTTTACAAAACAATTTCTCGTACAAAACTATCCACAAAATCCATTCCGGGATCTCCAAGAATAACCACATCGTATAATTTTTTGAAGACTTCCATATTTTCTTCCACGTTCTCATTGAGAAATCCAATTTTGAGCAAATTATCATATTCAAAACCATCAATCATACCAACATCGTCAAGCCCATCACCAAGAAGCAATACATTCTTGCGATCTTTTACTGTTTCAAAAATCGGAAATTCTTTGACAACCACTTCGTATTTATTGAGAGTATGAATAATTGGTTTTTTCACGCCAGTGACTTTACCATTTTCATCAAAAAGAAAAAGATTGGAAATAATATCAATGTTGTCAGTGAGTCTTCCCTCTTGGCAAAGATACTCGACAATCAAATCACCCGGCGCCGCAGACATAATCACCAGTGGTATTTTTTGTTCATATAAAAAATCCAAAAATTCAAGGGCACCATTACGAAACTGCAAAGTTTTTTTGGCAGCGACTTCTTGAATCACAGATTTGCTAAGGCCACATTCTACGAGCAGGTCAAAATGTTTATTCCACCACTCGTCCATTTTTGCTGCTTTTTCTTCGCGAGGAATATTTGGATCAATTTCTATGGGGTGATAGACATCATACAACGCAAAAGCACGAGGTGCATAATCAGCCGTAAGGTATCCGCCATTACGAAATTGAGAAATAGCAGTTGGAGATCGCTGCCCTTCGACAAAACCCTTGGTGATCGTACGGTCAAAATCAGAAAGCACATGAAATTTACTCGCACCAGCCTCTTGCATGCGTTTTTTTGTTTCTTCAAACTGTTCTCTATTAACAATAATAATATCTAACATACACATTATTTTTTTTGAAGTAAATTTTTTCCTGTCATAGAATTTGGAATGGGCAAATGATACCAAGCCAAAATCGTTGGAGCAATATCCACGAGCGACCCCGAAGAAAGAACAAAATTTTTGTCTGTAAAAATACAAGGCACCGGATTATTGGTATGAGCAGTATGTTTGAATCCACCATCTTCATCAAAAAGCACCTCTGCGTTTCCATGATCAGCGCTAATCATAACAAATACTTCTTCTGACGAAGCTTTTTCTACCAGCCGCTGCAGTTGTCCATCTATCGTTTCAATGGCTTTGATCGTAGCCTCATAGTCTGCTGTATGTCCGACCATATCTGCCCCAGCAAAATTTATAAACAGAAAATCCAGGCCTTCGTCTATCTTTTGTATCGCGGCGTCAACAATTTCTTTGGCACGCATTTCTGGCGCCAAATTGTGTGTCGCAACATCTCTATGACTTTCAATCAAAATATGTTCTTCCCTATCATGAGGCATTTCTTTTTTGCCATCCAAAAAATAGGTTGCATGTGCATATTTTTCTGTCTCCGCAATATGCGCCTGTCGTAAACCTGCTTTGGCAAGTTCGGCAGCAAGTGTTGTATCTGGTACGAGTGGTGGAAAAGCAACCAAACATTCAAGTGTGGCATCATACTCGGTAAGCGAAGCAAAACAAAGATTGTGAAGTTTGGCCCTATCCATAATTTTTCGAGAAATCATGCGGGCACGATCCGAACGAAAATTAAAAAACAAAATAGCATCATTTTTTTCTATAGAAAAATTCTTTCCTGTTTCGTCAAGAAAAACAATTGGTTCAATATGTTCATCCCAGACACCTTTTGCATAGAGCGTTTCAATATATTCTGACGCTTTCATCCCCTGGACTTTTTCACCTTCTCCAGAAAAAATGGCACGTTCAACCTTTTCAACGCGATCCCAATTGTGGTCACGATCCATGGCATAATAGCGACCAGAGGCTGTTGCAATTTGACCAATACCAAGCTCTTCAATAAGACTTTCAAGTTTTTGAAGTGAATGAATAGCACTTTGTGGAGCCGTATCACGACCATCGGTAAAAGCATGAATCACGACTTTTTGAAGGCCAATTTTTTTGATCATTTTCAAAATATCAAAAAGATGTTCTTCGTGACTATGCACTCCACCAGGACTGAGGAGCCCCTGAATATGCAAGACAGAATCATGTTTTTTTACATGTTCACAAAGATTTTTTATAGCAACATTTTCTTCAAAATTACCACTTTTCAAAGCATGCGAAATGCGAACCACATCATTTTCAAGAATTCGCCCCGCACCGATGGTGAGATGCCCAACTTCACTATTACCCATTTCATTATCGGGAAGTCCAACAGCAGATCCACTCGCTTCGAGTAAACTGTGCGGATATTCTTTCATGAGGGTATCAAAAAAAGGAGTTCTCGCCTCGGCGATTGGGTTATATTTTGTTTCCTGACGATAGCCCCAACCATCGAGAACCACGAGAATCATCCTTTTTCTATTTTGCATATGTTTTAAATCAAGACAAATTCACTTTCTTCTTGAAGTGCTTCCAGGCGGCGAAGCAAACGAACTTCTTCTGGGATACAGGCAACTTTTGGTTCAAAGGCATCAAGTTCATCAAGACTTACCCAGCGATATTCTGAATATTCTTCATTCAGCATCACTTCCCCACTTTCGTAGATCGCCATATAATATGGCAGTATCATCGCATTACCGTCTTTTTTGCGAAAGAGTAAATTATGACTATAGGTTGGATAGAGTTTTATTTTGAAATCTTCTCCGACTTCTTCGTTTTTCTCTCTTCTCATACCATCGAGAATACTTGGATCTGTCGTTTCCATTTTTCCTCCGATACAAGAAAAAACACCGTCCAGATCCGCTTCACCTTTTCTTTTGCAGAGCAAAACTTTACTTTTATCTTTGGAAAAAACTACGAGTTTTTGACAATACTGAAAATGATATTGTTCCATATATTTATTTTATTAAATCAAAACTATGTTGTATCCCTTTTTCTTTATCAATACGACAAAGCCACTTTGCAACTTTTGCCCACTCAGTATCTGATGTGTTTTTTTCAACAATCCCACTTGCGAGCAACAAACATGGCTCTCCTTTTTCATTAACATCCCCACAAATACTATACATATAAATTTTTTGCCCCGGAAAAAATTCTACACTCTTCCCCTCAGAATTTTCTTTCGCATCATTTTGAGATAGTAAGACAAGATCAGGTTCAAGCATCTCATTGAAATCTACATATATTCTTGAGTTCTCCATACGATTTACATTCAAAAAATATACTTATATTATAATTTCATAAAAAGTGTACTCTATTTTAACGATGGGGGCAACCCGGCCAGCAACAAGGTCGACGCTTGCCGCCAAGCACCTGTGAACAGAGCCGTTCAATATGCTCTTGCCTTGTTTCTGCTTTTTTGACAGAGATAGTCCAACAAATCCACTCGTTGCGTGCAAGTGGAGTAAGATCATTCCATTTTTCAACTAACTCTTGATTGTTTATGAGGGATGTACGCAAATCGGCAGGGACAGTATGAACCACACCGCTCGCTATTTTATTTTTCATACATAAAAAGCTATACTCCTTTCGTAATGTTTGATAGAGGGCTTCCTCCTCTTCAGATAAAAGTTGTTTTCTAAATTGTTCTTCGTATACCAAGGTTGCATTATGCGCAGAGCTTTTTTCCAAAGCATATTCTGTCCTCAAATAGATCTCTACCATTTCATGAAATAATAATACTCTTTGAATATTTTCAAGCAAATCTTCCCAAATATAAATAGCAAATTTTCCTTCAGGAAAAAAATATTCTGCAGGCTGACCATTTGGTGTACCATCATCTTTTTTGGATTCACAGGTTCTCAGGGCAAACTCTATACCATTTATAACAAAATCACGCCAATCCAACAGCCCTTCAACCGCTTCACATTTTATATCTTCAAGAATATGCAGAGGAATCTCTGGAATTCTTTCTGTTTCAACTCCTTCTGTACAAACACCTGTTTGGTGTTCTTTTCCACAAATTTTACAATTAAATTCCATATATATGTATATAAACTTACAATGAATATTATGCAGAATATTCCCTGTCAGATGAGATTTTATTTTTTACCTCTATCAGATTGCTGGTAAAAGTAATCTCTACTGTATAACCCTCATTTTTTAATCTTTCCATAACCGCATAAATATTCTCTGAGACCTGTGAATGTCCATTTATTCTAATGGTTCCATGTGTTGAAAGGTGCTGCAAAGATTGTAAAATTAAATGATACAGACCATCTTGACGCTGCCTATCCGTTTTAAATCGAACATTGAGCAAAACACTTTCTGGAAAAAGTATTAAATCATATTGTTCCTGACCAAGATCTCCCCATTCATTATACATGTCAATCGTTTTTGATCGAAAATCAGATGGTACATCTTTTGGATTGATGTCAGATAAAGTAATGTTTTCTTTGTTTATTCCTAATTTTACCAATAACTTTTCCAAGAAGGCAGCACCAGAGCCAATAGATAATATTTTTTTTGAATCATGCGATAAAAAATCTTGAACATCTTGCTCGTTCACCAAGCCTGAGCGGAAATGCCAACTTGGTGCAAAATAAAAATAATTGGTGTTTTGGGATGCATGAATATCTTCCCCTTGAAACTCTGGAAACATACTTATTTCAAGTTCTCAAATTCTCTTCCAATATTCTTTTGACTGTTCAATTGGTAGTTCTCGTTCCATAAATGATAAAAGAAAAAATGAAATTTCGTATAACGTGATGCTGATGATCCAATGTAGAGAATGCTATATTGAATATCGGTTATTATACAACGTAAAAAGAAAAACTACATCTTTTGGGTCGAAAGCATTTTTGCCGTTCCGAAATATACAAGAATTCCTACTCCATAGAAAATGACATAGGGCATTACTGCAATATATTTAAGAATATAGAGAGAGTTTACATTTTGAAACATACTCTCGAAACTATTTCCAAAGAAGTAAAAACTAAATGCAATGACTAAATTTAATAACAGAATCAGAGCATTTTGTTGTTTTCCATCTTTGAACTGTTTGGCAACAAAGTAAAATATTGAGAGATAGATAATTGCCAAAATGCTTGTAACTAGCAATTGTGTCACCCAGCGACGATCTGGTGGGACTTGCGAAAATACATAGAGGACATTCGCCCCCAAAATAATGATTGAAGCTAAAACGAAGGAGAGGGTGAATTTATTATTCATATAGTTTTATTAAAAATAAATGAATTCAATAATATGTAGCTTTTCTGTTGTATAACGTTCATCCGTGATCCGAAGTATTTACGAACGAAGTGAGTAAATATTTTGGATACGGGTTGTTATGCGATGTAATTTTCAAGGACGTTGGATACGGTATCTTTATGGAAAAACAAATTTTAAACTTAAGCATTTAAAAAATGGCAGCGTTGAAATAAGTAAAATGAGCATGACGATGGATACAAAAAAATATATTATGGTTTCCCTTACTGTTTGTGCTGTTTTATCTTTTGGTGTATCCAATATCTTTGGAACTGCCAACAAAAAAAATGGAAGTGCAAAAATCTGAATTACAAAAAATGTGCACCATATAGATGGACTATCTGTGCAAACATTCAATGAAAACTTTGAGAATCCCCATAGGGTATATATTGCACTTAGGATAAATGAAATATCAAGTGTAGCGAGTAGGTACGTTATTATCGCTTTTTTTGAAATATCATCATTGAGTAATTTACGCCCGTTGAACGCGCAAACATGAAAATATATGAATAGCAGCATCCATGCCGAAGCCCAAACAAAAACGGAATTATGTTTGAGATAAAAACTAAATTGTTCAAATGACATTTCAACAAGAAGAGCATGAATAGCGACAAAACCAACAACCCAAAGTGCAATTTTACTTTTGATACTCCTATTTAATATTACCTCGAGTGAGCGTAAAAAGAAATACATTGATGATATTGAAAGGAGTAAACCTATTTTGTAAATAATTTGATTTTTAGTAAGAAGTGATAAAAATTCAAATATTTGGTGGCTACCGATGAGAGTAAATGCAATAATTACATTTTTTAGAAAAGGTACGAGCCATTTTTTTTGTATCGCCTGATATTTTGTTGAAAACCAAATATAGTAAATTAAACTTGAAGTCAAAATAGTGGAACCTGTTGCGAATTGTACTTCCTTGCTATAACACATATGTGTTTAAAATTTGTTTTTTGATAAAATCAAATGCAAAGTCCTTGAAAATTATTTTGGCTAACGTTCGTGCATGATCCGACGTACTTTTGAACGAAGTGAAAAAGTATGTTGGA
>CAZQRI010000035.1:0-8225 GCA_964595805.1 uncultured Gammaproteobacteria bacterium | reverse complement strand
ATATTTTGGGTGTCCCATGAGCACATTGGCAAGGGTTGATTTGCCAGAACCATTTGGCCCCATGATTGCGTGAATTTCACCTGGAGCAATCACAAGATTGATCCCTTTGAGAATTTCTTTGTTTTCTACACTGACATGCAAATTTCGTATTTCTAACATAAAAAACTATTTTTTAAATTTCACTATATCTACATAATAGGAAGATGTATTTTGAAAATCAATATAAACATCAACAGCTTCTCCATTTTCAGGAAAACGATATTCAGATTCATCAATTAACAAATTACTTTTAAAAATTTTTTTCATGCCATTATGCTCCCCTTCTGCAATTATCCTCACCATCGGTCCAAATTCTCCTCTTCCTTTTCGTACGTTATATTTTTTTAATTCAATGACAAACGCATTTACTTTTTGACCAGAGACTTTCAATCTATTATTTTTTCTATTTTGGAAAAAAAGAACACATCCAAAAAGTAACAATAGAACAATAGAAAAAGGAAGTATAAAACCAAGTTCTGATAATTTCGGAATATGAGGAACTGGGAATACAAACCAATAAACAAGAAGAATTAATGGAAGTACAAAAAGTGTTATTATTGTTCTTTTAGAGCTCATATTTATTAATCAAAAAAATTATACACATTTTTTTACAGTTTTTAATCCCAATGTCGCACACTTTATACGAGTATGAGAAATTGGAATTTGAAGCATTTCAAGAATATCTTTTTCAGTCATACTTTGTATTTCCTCTTTTGTTTTTCCTTTTATTTCTTCTGTCAAAAGTGATACCGCCGCCTGCGAAATAGCACAACCTTGACCCTGGTAACCAATGTCTTGCACTTTTCCACTTGCATCAAATTTTATACAAATTTCAATTTCATCTCCACAGGTCGGATTGAGTTCTTTTTGTTTTGCATCATATTCAAACAATACCTTTTTATTCAAAGGATTTTTGTACAGATCCAAAATCATTTCTTTATAGAGTTCGTCCATATTGTTTTTGAAAAGAAAAACCAAACATAAGAAATATTACAGGAGGAAATACATACATCAAAATATTTTTTGAACCCCATTGAAGAAAATAACCTGCTATAAATTCTCCTAAAAAATATAAAAAAGAAAATAGATATATAAAAAACCAATTACCCTCTTTTTTATATATTTTTGAACTCAAAAAAAGACCAAGCCAAATCCCAAAAAGCAAAGTTATACTTCCAACAAATCCTCCCGAAGCCTCATACCCAACAAGTCCTTGAAAATTAAAAAATTCATAATTACCACCGTAGTCTGCACCCAAGACCCACCCGATAAGACTAAAAATAAGAGAAAAAATAGTCGAAAGAAGAAACTGTATAGCAAGATATTTTTTATTCATAATTATTTTTTAAAAATAGTTTTTACCTTTTGTATCGCCGCAACACATTTTTCAATATCTTCTTCTGTGTTATACATACCCATCGAAATACGACTTGTCCCCGCAAGATTCAACTTTTTCATAAGTGGCATTGCACAGTGATGACCGGCTCGAATGCAAACATTATCACGATTCAAAATTTCTGCAATATCATGTGGATGAATACCGTCAAGTGTAAAAGAAACAACACCAATACGAGGCTCTCCAAATTTGGGTCCAATTATTTTGAGACCATCAATCTTATTTAATTCTTCAAAAAGTTTTTCTTGAAGACGTACTTCGTGGTCAATAATTTTCAAAGTACCAATTGATTGTATGAAATCTACGGCTGCCCCAAAACCAATGGCTCCTGCAATATTTGGAGTACCACCTTCAAAACGCTCTGGTATATCTGCCCACGATGATTTTTCGTAGGTCACTTCTCGTATCATATCTCCACCATAAAAAAATGGCTCAAGTGTTTCAAGTCGTTCTTTTTTTCCATACAGTACTCCAATACCCGTAGGGCCATACATTTTGTGTCCAGAAAAAACAAGAAAGTCACATCCAATATATTTTACATCCACTCCCATATGCCCCACGGCTTGTGCTGCATCAACTACTGTTATAGCCCCGACACTCTGAGCATATTCAAAAATTTCAGGAATACTCGCAATAGTAATAGTACCCAAAACATTTGAAACAAGGGAAAAAGAAACTATTTTTGTATTTTTATCGATACGTTGTTTTGCTGAATTAATATCCAGTTCATAATTATCGTTCAGCTCAATAAAACGCAATTCAACTCCCTTCTCCCGAGCATATTCTTGCCATGGGACAAGATTGGCATGATGCTCGTAAGAAGTGAGAACAATATTGTCTCCCGCTTTTAAATTTTTACATAAACTTCGTGCCAAAAAATTTAAACCATGTGTTGTTCCCGAAGTAAAAATAACTTCATCCTTTTCTGCACCAATGAACTTCGCAACTTTTTCGCGAGCTTCTTCATATTTTTCTGTTGCCCGGGCACTCAAATCATAGAGTCCGCGATGAATGTTCGCACGATACTGCGTATAGTATTCATCCATTGCATCCAAAACCACCTGCGGAGTTTGGGTCGATGCAGCACTATCAAGATAGACCAGGTCAGGGTGCTTTTGAAAAATTGGGAATTGTGATCGTATATTTTTCATAAAATTTATCCGACAGCCCCTTCCATTTCCATTTCGACGAGTTTATTGAGCTCGACCGCGTATTCCAGTGGCAGTGCCTTCACAATTGGTTCAATAAATCCGCCCACAATCAATTGCATCGATTGTTCTTCAGAGAGTCCTCGACTCATCAGATAAAACAATTGTTCGTCGCCAATTTTTCCGACACGCGCTTCGTGAGCGACCGACACGTCATTGGTATCAATTTTGAGCGCTGGAAAAGTATTGGCAACAGAATTTTCATCAAGAAGGAGTGAATCACAACTCATCGAGGCAGTCGATCCAACTGCTTTTTTTGTTACTTTAATAAGTCCACGAAATCCTGCAATACCACCACCTACAGAAATTGAGCGAGATCGAATCACCGAAGAAGTATGAGGAGCCGCATGAATCGCTTTTGCCCCAGTATCTTGATTTTGTCCTGGGCCTGCAAAGGCAATGCCAAGACTATCACTGTGCGCTCCACGGCCACGAAGAACCGAAGAGGGATAGAGCATAGTAACACCAGATCCCATATTTCCACTCACCCATTCAATACTTGCATCTTCATCCACCAGTGCGCGTTTGGTATTGAGATTCCATGTATTTTTTGACCAATTTTCAATCGAATAATATTTTACTTTTGCATTTCGGTGGACAAAAATTTCCACACATCCCGCATGCAGTGAATTTGTTGTATAACGCGGAGCACTACATCCTTCGATATATGAAATTTCAGATCCTTCATCTGCAATAATAAGCGTGTGTTCAAACTGCCCACCACTCTGCGCATTCATACGAAAATATGCTTGGAGCGGCAATTCAACTTTGACATTTTTTGGAACATAAATAAAAGTTCCACCACTCCAGACCGCACCATGCAACATCACAAACTTGTGATCATTGATTGGTACGCACTGCGTCATGAAATATTTTTTCACCATTTCAGGATATTTTTGAACAGCCACATCCATGTTTTCAAAAATCACACCTTTTTTCTTGAGGTCTTCTTGAATATTGTGATACACCACATCACTATCATACTGCGCACCAACACCGGCAAGAGCTTTTTTCTCGGCTTCTGGAATGCCAAGTTTGTCAAAAGTACGAACAATGTCTTCTGGCAAATCTTCCCACTTTCGAGTTTCCTCTGTCCCCGGACGAACAAAATAAATAATTTCATCGAGGTTAAGTGGTTTCAAATCAGGGCCCCATGTTGGAAGTGGTTCATCTTTAAAAAATTCAAATGATTTAAGACGTTTTTCAAGCATCCACTCTGGTTCATTTTTTTGCGCAGAAATTTCCAAAACAACTTCTCGTGAAATACCCGGAAGTGATTTATAACTCGAACGATCTACGTTGGCATCATCGTAGAGTGATCGATCAATATTTATAATTTTATTTTTTTCATTAGCCATATTTTATTCACTCACAACTTTGAATTCAAAAACAGTAAGTTCATGAGGAAGAGTACTTCCCTCAAAATACATATTTACAATTTCTCTGGCACGACTTTCACTCACATTTCCCAACCACTTTTTATACAAATCATTTTCAAAAATTTGTTCAACAGATGAAAGTGTATAGGTTGTCGTAATTTCCACAGATACTTTCTTAGCATCATCAGTAAAAAACACTACAACATCACCTGTATATACTCGAAATACATCCCTTCGAATTTCTACCGTTTTTTGTCCCGACGCAATAAGATCAAAAGTATCCTGTTTTACATGCATTTCTTTTAGGGTATGATTCCCCTTCTCTTTTCCCAAACTTATAGACTCAATAGTCATATTTATATATTATTTATTCGGCAAGTAAATCGTTCTCAATTCTTCTACGATTTTTGGAAGATATTTCATTAGGTAATCAATATCTTGTTTTTTTGTACCTTTTCCAAGAGTGAAACGAATACTACTATTTGCTCGTTCGTCATTTTGTCCGAGAGCCTTGAGAACATGAGAAGGAAGATTTGATTCGGTCGAACAGGCAGAACCAGTGGAACACAAAATACCATAACTATCAAGGTAGAGCATCAGCGCTTCGGCTTCAAGACCAGCAAAAAAAACATTCAAATTATTTGGAAGACGATTTTCTAAAGATCCATTGAGCTGCACATTTTGTATTTCTTTTTGAATTTTTGTCCAAAAATAATTACGTAATTTTTCAATCTGTTTATTTATTTTTTCTTTTTCGTTGTGCGCAATTTCAAGAGCCCTGGCAAAACCAACAATTCCTGCCACATTTTCTGTCCCCGCACGAAATCCAAATTCTTGATGACCACCATACATGAGGGCTTCGAGTTTTACACCCCGTCGTTTATACAAAGCCCCAACACCTTTTGGACCATATATTTTTCCACTGTTGAGCGTCATCAAATCCACATGCAATTTTTCTACTGACATATCAAGTGTACCTGCCGCCTGCGTTGCATCACTATGAAAATATGGATAGATACTCTTGTTATTTTTACGCCATTTCAAAATTTCCCGACCAATATCAGAAAGAGACTGAATCGTACCAATTTCATTATTGGCATACATGATAGAGACCAAAATAGTATTTTTTTTCAAAGATTTTTTGAGATCTTCAATATGAACAAAACCATTTTCATCAAGATCAAGGTATGTTACTTCGTGTCCTTCTTTTTTGAGCTGAGCAATAGGACCAAGCACAGAATCATGTTCGATAGAAGTAGTAATAATATGTTTTTTTTCTTTTGTATTTTTGAGTACACCCAAAATTGCCATATTATTTGACTCGCTTGCCCCCGAAGTAAAAACAATCGTATCTGGCTGAGCACACAAAATATCGGCAATTGTTTTTCGAGATCGGTCAACAGCATTTCGAGCATCTACCCCCAAAGAATGCAAACTTGAAGCATTTGCAAATGTATCCAAAAAATATTTTTGCATTGCATAACGAACTCTCGAGTCAAGCGGTGTTGCCGCAGCATGATCAAGATATATTTGTTTTTTTGTTTTTGGAATGAGAGGAAACATATTAGTTGAGATGTGCCATTTTTGATAATGTATAATTTTCTAAGGTTTTCAAAATATCATTTTGGACTTGATACAAAACATTTTTGGACAAACAAAGCTGGGTAACCGGACAATCATGAATATCTTTCATACATGCCACGGCACTATATTTTCCTTCGAGTGCTTCAACTACATTTTTCAGGGTAATCTGTTCTGGATCAATTTTCAAAAAATATCCTCCACGAGAACCTTTTGCCGCATCAATAAATCCAGCTGCTTTGAGAGATCGTGCAATTTTTTGCAAAAAAAGAAATGATATGTTACGATTTTGTGAGAAAATACGCAAACTCAAAGACTCTTCTCTTGGAAGAGCCGCTAAAGCAAGCAAAAATTGCACTGCGTAATCGACTTGTTTATTAATCAAAAACATAGTATACTCGAATTCATACTTTAGAAGTATGATATCGTATTTATAGGGTTTTGTCAATATCTTTTGTCCTATGGAAGTTCAACAATATTCCGCTCAAATAAGAGCAAAAAAACAGCTTACCAAAGACGTTTTTGAATGCCAATTTGAAAAACCTCTTGGCTTTGACTATCTTGCCGGACAATTTGTACAATTTCTCATTCCACAAGGAGAAAGTATCAAACGCCTTGCCTACTCACTTTCTTCAATCCCCAGTGACGACTTTATTGAATTTTGTATCAAAATCCACGATGATGGTGTAGGATGTCAGTATGTCCTCAAGATGAAGGAAAATGATACTCTCAATTTTCAAGGACCACGAGGACTTTTTGTACACAAAGAAAATACTACTTCCCTTTCTTTTATTGGAACCGGTACTGGTATTGCACCACTCCTTGCTCTTGTTCGAGATGAGCTTGAAAATAAAAATAATACTTCAGAAATGCGACTTCTTTTTGGTGTACGAAGTGAAGAAGATCTTTTTTGGATCACACGCCTGGAAGAACTCCATACAAAATATTCAAATTTTACTTATACTGTCACACTGTCTCAACCTACTGCCCCCGAAACTTGGACTGGACTTCGTGGACGAGTTACAGAACATCTTCAAAAATATTTTGAAAGTCAAAAATTTTATCTCTGTGGAAGTGCTGCCATGATCAAAGATGTCCGAGAGATTCTGATCAAAAATGGAGTTGAAGCAAAAGCAATTCACTTTGAAGTATTTTAAAACAAAAATAAAAAATCCGCTGATAAGGCGGATTTTTTTGAAATATTTATTTTAATTCGTCTTTGAGTTCTTCAAGAAGTTTTTTTGCAGCTTTACTCACTTTTTTCGGAACATCGACAATCACTTGGACGTAGTGATCACCTCGACCACTGCCATTGAGGTGCGGTACCCCCAGCCCCTTGAGGCGAATTTGTTGACCAGACGAAGTTCCCTCTGGCACCACAATTTTTTTCTTGCCATCGAGTGTTTCAATTTCAACAGTATCTCCAAGCACTGCCTGCGGATAATTAATCGTGATACTCGTAAAAATATGTTCGTTTTCTCGTTCAAAATGCTTGTCGGCTTTGACACGCACTACGACATACAAGTCACCTGGGGTGGTTCCTGGACCAGCACTTTCCCCTTTTCCTTGCAGACGAATCGAAGCACCGTCATGAATACCCGCAGGAATTTTGACATTGTATTTAGAATCACCTTTGACTACTCCTTTTCCGCCACAATGCTTACATGATTTTTCGGGCATACTTCCAGAACCATGACACATATAGCAGGTTGTGGCTGTTTGCATGTTGCCAAGAATTGTTTGTTGTACACGAATCACTTGTCCACGACCATTACATTCACCGCAAGTGATCGTTTTACTTCCAGGTTCTGCACCACTGCCACTACAAACATCACAAGCATTATTTTTGCTCAAGTTAATTTCTTTTTCAATACCAAAAATAGCTTCGCGAAATTCAAGTTGAATCGCAACTTGGAGGTCATTTCCTCGGGCCTGTCTTTGTCTTCGCCCACCGCCACCAAACATATCTCCAAACATGTCACCAAAATCCATGCCACCAAAGTTGAATTCAAAGCCACCGTTTCCACCGCGCGCTCCTCGCATAAAGTCTTCCCAGCCCATACCACCACCAAATCCGCCCTGCTGTTCAAAGTCAGAGCCAAACTGATCGTACTTGGCACGTTTTTCTTGATCACCGACGACTTGGTAGGCTTCGTTTACTTCTTTGAACTTGGCTTCGTCGCCACCTTGTTTGTCTGGGTGATATTTGTGCGCGAGTTTGCGAAAGGCTTTTTTGATTTCGTCGTCGCTGGCGCCTTTTTCCACGCCGAGAATTTTGTAATAGTCTTTTGACATATTTAAACTTCCTATTTATTTTTCAAGTTTGTAAATTATAGTATTATTATTTGATTTAGTTTCATTCATATTTACAAATATAATTCTTTTTTCTTTATAAAGGAAAAAACCTATACATATAAAAATAAATAATATATATATGCTAATTAAGAATTGATTGCTTAACCTAATAGAATTTAAAAATTTCTTCGTAAATTTAGAGCGATCTTCAGTGATAATAATGTGTAATAAAAAGAAAAAACATAAAATTATACTACCGAACAAAAACAATATTCCAAGTTTTTCCCAAAAATTAGTCCCTTCGGCCGAAATTAATTGAGTACTACC